>NZ_JAAUWS010000045.1:0-20300 GCF_014694465.1 Vibrio sp. S11_S32
GGCTAAAAGCCTTTTACTCTTCGTTAAGTCACATTTACTTAGAATAACTAGGCTTCAATCGACTTGCCTCGATTAAAAGGCTTTTATCTCGAACAAAATTTAATCACGAAAGATCAACAGCCCCTAGCCATATAAAAATAAAAAGAAGCACACCAATATTATTGGCGGGCTTCTTGATACAGCTTGATTAACGTTATCAACGCGAACAGATTAATCCCGGCTAGTGACACCTAAGATGCTTAGTAAGCTGATGAAGATGTTATAAATTGAAACATACAATGTAATAGTGGCTGAAATGTAGTTAGTTTCACCACCACGGATAATATTTTGTGTGGTTAACAAAATTGCACCGGTTGAGAACAAAATAAACATACCGCTTAATACTAGGTGGAACATTGGGATATGGATGAAGAAACTGGCCACCATACCCACCACAATCACAATAAAGCCAGCCATCATTACGCCGTTTAATACCGAAAGATCGCGTTTAGTGGTTAATGCATAAGCCGATGCAGCAAGGAAAGCGAGAGCGGTTCCGCCTAAAGATGTGACGATGATATCGCCCATACCTTGTGCGACGTACATATTCAAAATTGGACCTAAGGTATAACCTAAGAAACCGGTAAATAAGAACGCAAAAACCAAACCTAGACTGGTTTCGCGATTCTTCTCGGTTAAGAAAAGTAAACCATAGAAACCAACCAGCATGATAATAATACCCGGACGAGGTAAGTTTAACGCCATTGAAAAGCCAGCTACAACCGCTGACCAAAGTAATGTCATCGACAATAAAAAGTAAGTATTGCGTAATACTTTATTGCTCTGTAATACGCTTTGGCTATTCGCTGTGCGTGATGTTAGTGGACTGTTCATAGTTTTCCTTAGTAATAACACTTTTGTTAAGCTCAATTCGTTTAGTTATCTAACGATGCAGGGCTTATATCTTTGTTAGTCCATAGATGAGGTCGTTAGTTCACTTTTTCAAGCGTCAACCTTTGTTCTATTGCTATCGACTGAGTATAAACAGTTTACTAGTATTATAGCCAGAGGCTAAAGAATAACTTGTAACAGCTTATGTTTACTAAATTCAACTTCTTGGCCTATTAAAAACCTTGAAATTATTAATTTTGCAGTGTGAACCATTCTAAGCTGATACTGGTATCCATCGATTGCAAGAATGGCAACATATTCTCGAGGGCATCGAGTTGTTTTGGAGAGTCACAATATTCACGTAGGACTCGATTTATTTGTTTTTCATCATCGTAGGCTGACGTAATTTCTTGAACTTGAGAGTAGGGAACTCGGGCAAATAAATGCGCGGATTCGATATCTGCGAGCCATTTTAAATTGGTCAGTTTATTTTCATGGTCGATATCAAAGGAAAGGTATTGTCTTTCTTCCCCCACTTCTCGTGAAACTGAGTAGCAAAGGTGGCTTTCTTTACGAAGTAATAATTCAGCACAAGCCGCGTTCAACCATGATTTAGCATTGAACCTTGCCGCCGCTTTAGCTTGAGTAAATAGGGGTAAACCAAATAGATCAATAGCATATCGACCTTTGGATTCATTTGGTAAAGCACTCAAAGCAGAAGCCCAAAAAAGCGCTTGGTAATGAGGGGTTCGGACATCCACATTAAGATATTCAAGTAACATAGATTCATCCATCGCCTCGGGAATGGATTGTAAAATAGCAATGAGATTATCGCTAAATGTAAAATCTTGCGACGAATAAAGAACGTCGTGGTTGGTTGTGTGTCGGGCTTCTTTGCTATTGACGATCGCAAAACAATGTTGATGGAGAGCTTTTGGCAGTAATAACGTAAGCTTATCGTCTAATCCTGCATAGAGTTCTTGAGGTTCGCTTGGTATTTCACAGGTCACTTTGAAAAAAACCGTCTCTTTATCGTAGCTCTTACTTGATAGCAAATACTGGATAAAAGCATCGTGCTTTATCGTGGCAACATTAAAGATTAACGTAATGCGTTTGGTGGTTAATTTCATTTTACTACGGACCTATCTTTATAAACGTTTAGTGATTTCATTTTAAATTTTCTAAATAAAACAAACTACTAGGCAAGGTGCTTAAGCTCAATTTTTGAGACAGATATTGTATTGTTGCATTGGTCAGTTACATTTTGTTTTATTTTATCTCGGTTAATAAGACGTTAATAATTGTCAATATTTATCAGATTGCACATTTAATTCTCGATGCAGACTAACCATTCATTGATGATCTGAGGTTGCTCGCAAATAACATGTAAACAACAACTTAACACTATTAGCCGCGAATAATTGCCACTACTCTAGAGATGAATAGATAACATAAGGAATGAATCTATGCTTTCTCTATCTAGACCACATCACAAAAAAATCAAACCCACTTATTTGGCTTTATTAGTTGGTTCACTTTTTTCTACTTCTTCTTTAGCCGATATGAATATTCAGCCAGATCCGGAGAACACGGCTGGTTATGTCGTTGCACGAGCGGATATTGATGCTGCTGAACAGGCAAAAACATCCGATCCTATGTATGACACTTGGGCTAAAGCATTACAAACCCGATCCAATAGCATCGTCGAGGCGATTGAACCAGGACTGGCGAGTAATCCTGATAACGTTAAGCGTGTTGAGCGAGTATTCCCGCAATCGGATTGGGATTACTTAACGCAAATGGCCGCACCAGAATATACTTACACTCGTTTTCTGCGTGCGATTGGTAAATTTCCCGCTTTTTGTGGAGAGTACACCGACGGTCGAGATTCCGATGCTATTTGTAAAAAATCGATTGTAACGGCGTTTGCGCATTTCTCACAAGAAACGGGCGGTCATATCTCAACCGAAAACACATCGGATAACCCGTTAGCATTAGAAGAATGGCAACAAGCGCTAGTGCATGTACGTGAAATGGGGTGGTCAGAAGGTCAAACTGGCTACACTACAGGTTGTGGTCAAGATGATTGGCAAAATAAACGTTGGCCGTGTTCGGCTGGACAAGGTTACTTTGGACGTGGAGCTAAACAACTGTCTTACCATTTTAACTATGGTGCGTTTTCAGAAGTGATGTATGACGGTGATGCAACAGTCTTGTTGAACAACCCAGGTTTGGTTGCCGATACATGGCTTAACTTAGCGTCGGCTATTTGGTTCTTCTTAACCCCACAAGCCCCAAAACCTGCCATGCTACACGTGATAGATCGCACTTGGGTACCTTCGCAACGAGAACTTGATGCCGGTATTGGCTATGGTTTTGGTACCACGATTAATATTATTAATGGTGGCATTGAATGTGGCGAGCAAAATAAAGATAAAGGACAACCCGTTAACCGTATCCGTTATTGGGAAGGTTTAGCTGAACATTTTCAAATCCCTATTGAAGCTGACGAAACCAATACTTGCTATCAGCAAACCCCTTATGGCAGCTTGAATCTAAATGGTGCCACAGATGTGTTGTACACCAACTGGGATGGTAACTGGAAGTATTATGCAGATCGCCCTGGTGGCTACTCGTTTGAATGTGAATTAGTAGGCTTCCAAACCGCATATTCAGCCTTAGTCGAGGGGGATTATGAAAAATGTGTGACCAACTTTTATAGTTCTCATGCCGGTTGGCCGGACGTTCGAGTGGTAGATGAATTAACCCCTGTCGATCCCGATCCAATTAATCCACCTGTTGATGGCGTCGATGCTTGGGAAAGCGGCAAAGTGTATACTGGTGGAATGGAAGTGAGTTATGACGGCAGCGTGTATAAAGCCAAATGGTGGACACAAGGGGATAAACCCAATGCTGGTGGTCCTTGGGAATTAGTTTCGGATGCCGTTGATCCTACGCCTGCGCCAAATCCAGAACCAACGCCCGATCCTGAACCGACACCAGACCCAACCCCAGTACCAGATCCAACACCGGATCCAACGCCTGAACCCGAACCAAATCCTGCACAGTTTACGCCGTGGGTTGCCGGTTCAACTCAAGTCGGTGAGGGCGATAAAGTCTCCCATAATGGCAAATGCTTTGTGGCTAAAAACTCACCCGGCGTATGGGAAACACCAACACAATCCAATTGGTTTTGGGATGAAATCACTTGCCAATAATGGCTCAGTGAAGGCATAAATTACCAATATCAAACCATAAAAAAGCCTTAGCGTTTAATTTCGCTAAGGCTTTTATTCTGTTTATATACATCGAGTTTGTTTATGGGTATGACTAACAATTGAGAGCAAATGATTAATCGTTAATGATGCAAAATCTGACTCAAGAAATTAATGGTGCGATCAGATTGAGGGTTTTCAAAGAAATCTTTTGGATTGTTTTCTTCAATGATTTCGCCTGCATCCATAAAGATCACGCGGTCAGCGACTTCTTTGGCAAAGCCCATCTCATGCGTAACACATAGCATGGTCATACCTTCACTTGCCAATTCGACCATAACATCGAGTACTTCTCGCACCATTTCTGGATCGAGCGCCGAGGTGGGCTCATCAAACAGCATCACTTGTGGGTTCATACATAGTGAGCGAGCAATGGCAACACGCTGCTGTTGCCCACCAGATAATTGGCCAGGGTATTTGTCGGCTTGATCTGGTATTTTAACCCGCTCTAAAAACTTCATCGCAATTTTTTCTGCCTCATGTTTCGGCATTTTTTTGACCCAAATTGGCGCTAACGTACAGTTTTCTAAAACTGTTAGGTGAGGGAAGAGGTTAAAGTGCTGAAAACACATGCCGACTTCTTTGCGCACGGTTTCTATGGTCTTTAAATCTTCCGTCAATTCAGTTCCCGATACTCGAATACTGCCTTTTTGATGTTCTTCCAAATGGTTAATGCAACGTATCATGGTGGACTTTCCAGAGCCAGAAGGGCCACAGATTACAATTTTCTCACCTTTTTTAACGTTAAGGTTAATGTTTTTTAATACGTGAAACTCACCGTACCATTTGTTCATATCTTTTATTTCGATCATGTGATCTTGTGTGTTAGTCATAATGCTTCCTTGATTACACTTAACGTTTATGCCCAGTATGAAGTTTGTTTTCTATGTAAATCGAGTAACGCGAAATACCAAAACAAAATACCCAGAAAACTAATGCGACAAAGACATAACTCTCAGTAGAGTAGCCTAACCAGTTTGGATCCGTATTAGCCGATTGGCCAATACCAAGCACATCGTACATACCAATGATTAAGACTAAACTGGTGTCTTTAAACAACGATAAAAAGTTATTAACGATTGATGGAATGGTAATTTTTAAAGCTTGAGGTAATACGATTAAGCGCATTTTCTTCCAATAACCTAAGCCTAAAGAATCCGCCGCTTCATATTGACCTTTTGGTATCGCCTGTAAACCACCACGCACTACTTCTGCCATATAAGCGGAGTAAAACATGGTGACACCAATCAAAGCACGAACCAGTTTGTCGGTTTGAATACCACTCGCAAAAAACAGTGGCAGCATGACCGAGGCCATAAACAGGACAGTGATTAATGGTACGCCACGCCATATTTCAATATAAATAACACTGAGTTTATTAATGATTGGCATTTTTGAACGGCGTCCAAGCGCTAAAACCACACCGATAGGGAGTGATAATACAATCCCGATGATAGCAAGTATCAAGGTGACTAATAAGCCGCCCCATTGGTGAGTATCCACCACTGGCAAGCCAAACATCGAACCTTCCAGTAGACCAGCCATTAGAATAGGGTAAGCACTACCAAAGAAGATAAAAATCCAAGCGCGTTTTGGCGTTTTTTCATACGCCATTAATGCCACTAATACTGCTAAAGTTGCATAAAATAACCGAGGTCGCCATAACTCTGCATTTGGGTAGAATCCATACATGAACTGTTCCCAGCGCACGCTAATAAAGACCCAACAAGCACCTGTACTGGTACAATCATCGCGCGTACTGCCAAACCAGTCGGCATTAAACACAGACCATGCCAACACATCCCAAATAATGTAAGCCGAAAAAACAGCTAATAAAAGGGTAGTGATGCTGTTGGCAACATTACTAAATAGATTCTTTCGCATCCATCCGACGACGCCTACAGTATTAGGCGGAGGCGGAAGATTTGGTTGAAATTGATGTGTTTTCATCTGGTACTCCTCCTTATCGTTCGACTAATGCGACTTTATTGTTATACATATTCATAAGCCAAGAAGTCAGTAGGCTTAAACCTAAATATACCCCCATGGTCATAAAGATAATTTCAATCGCTTGCCCAGTTTGATTTAAGGTTGTCCCTGCGAACACAGAAACTAAATCAGGATAACCAATCGCCATTGCGAGCGATGAGTTTTTGGTTAGATTCAAATACTCACTGGTTAACGGTGGAATAATGATGCGCATGGCTTGTGGGATAACCACCAGTTTCAAGGTCTTGGTATGAGAAATACCGAGCGCCATCGAAGCTTCGGTTTGACCATGATCGACCGCTTCAATGCCGGAACGAACAATTTCGGCAATAAATGCGGCGGTAAAAATACCCAAGGCAATTAATAAAGCAAATAACTCCGGCAGAATAGTAATACCACCTTGGAAGTTAAAACCTCTTAACGCAGGATAATCTGCAGAAATTGGCATACCTGCCATAAAATAAGCAATCAGCGGTAACCCAACGCATAAGCCTAAACTGATACGACCTACAGGGGTTTGTTCGCCGGTGAGTTTTTGTTTGTTCTTAGCCCAGTAATAAACGCCGACGCTCAATGCTACTGCGATAATTATTGCGATTGCGATAAACATACTGCCATTTTCAAATACCGGTTTAGGAAAATATAAACCGCGAATATTTAAAAATACCGCTTCACCTAAACTTAAACTTTGGCGAGCAGAGGGCAGGGCTTGCAGAACCGCAAAGTACCAAAAAAGAATTTGTAGCAGCGGAGGAACATTACGCACGATTTCAATAAAGACCGCAGCAAGTTTGTTCACAATCCAGTTGGATGATAAGCGAGCAATACCAACGATAAACCCTACGATAGTGGCGAGGATTATCCCAAGAACAGAGACAAGGGCGGTATTGAGTAGACCAACAAAGAAAGTACGGCCAAAGGTATAAGTTTCATCATAATCAATCAGGGTTAAGCCAATACTAAATCCAGCTTCACGATCGAGAAAACCAAAGCCGGTGGAGATACCACGATCATTAAGGTTGGTAACGGTATTGTTGATAATGATGTAGAGGAAGTAACCTACTACAGCGACGGTTAACACTTGGAAAACAACCGACCGAAATGTAGGGTTGTAAATTAAACTTGAAAGCGAGTTACCCGTATTGGACGGATTGACGGCTTCATTTGATTTAGTGGGTTTCATACTGCAGTAACCTCAAAATCTGATTATAAAAAGGGCGGCCGAAACCGCCCCTTAGCTTTATATTTTTATCAAAGCTTCAATTTTTCGAGAACTATTGAAAACTATCGAATCGGCGGTGCGTATTGGAAACCACCCGCGTTCCATAACTTGTTCACGCCACGATCAACCTTTAGAGGAGAACCTTGACCAACCGTACGTTCAAACATTTCGCCATAGTTGCCGACTTGTTTCACGATTTGATAAGCCCAATCATCTTTAAGTCCTAAACCTTCGCCTTTAGGCCCATCAAGCCCTAAAATACGTTTTACATTTGGATCGTTTGATTTTTTCATTTTATCAACGTTTGCCTGAGTAATGCCGTATTCTTCGGCGTTAATCATGGCAAATAGAGTCCACTTGGTGACGTTAAACCATTGGTCATCACCTTGACGAACAACAGGGCCGAGCGGTTCTTTAGAAATGATTTCAGGCAAAACCATTGCAGAGCTAGGATTTTTCAGGTTTAAACGCAGTCCGTAAAGTTGCGATTGGTCGGAGGTTAGAACGTCACAACGGCCTGAATCAAAGCCTTTAGCGGTTTGGTCCATAGTATCGAATACCACCGGTTTAAAGGACATGCCTTCCACACGGAAGTAATCGGCAAGGTTTAGCTCGGTAGTGGTACCGGCTTGTACACAAATAGAGGCACCATCAAGCTCTTTCGCGCTTTTCACGCCGAGATCTTTTTTCACCATAAAGCCTTGGCCATCATAGTAAGTGGTACCAACGAAGTTCAAACCAAGCGAACCATCACGTTGTAGCGTCCAAGTGGTGTTACGAGATAGGACATCGACTTCACCCGATTGTAGGGCAGTGAAGCGCTCTTTAGCGTTTAAAGGAATAAATTTAATTTTGGTTTTATCGCCAAGAACAGCCGCTGCTACGGCTTGACAGTATTCAACATCAAGACCTTCCCATTGGCCTTTTTCATTTGGGTTAGAAAAGCCAGCCAAACCGGTACTTACACCACATTTTAACTCGCCAGCTTTTTGTACATCTTGTAGCGTACCGGCTGAAGCAGTGTTTGCCATCATCGCCGCAGAAACGGCTACAACAGATGCTAATAGTTTGATTTTATTCGCCATATGTATTCTTCCTGTATACGTCCATAATAATCAGCTTCTACTGATTGAGGGTTTCTGTGAATAAGTCATTTAAGTGAAACTTCATGTCTACTTAAAATTTGATGTACTTTGACTATAAAATAGAGTCAAAACACATTCCTAACCATTTAAGCGTAGGAAAGAATGAGGATTACACAAATAGATAATGTAATATGTGTTTGAGTAACATCACAAATTCTTCAATTCTTTTAGAATGACCAAATGTAAAATAAATGTAAATAGTGCAATTTTGCGACATTGGTGAACATTGGGGTATAAATTCTGGATAAAGTCGAATTGATAAAATTATTAATTGCAGGAGTGGGAAAATTTAGACTTTTTTATCCTGATATTGACTAATTTCAAAGTAAAATTGTTTGTGATATTGATCAAGTAACACTCAGTTGCACAATTTTGGTAATATCTGATTAAGCTATTTAACGCACTTAAGGATCCTGATGCGCTATTTCCCAATATTTATTGATCTCAACAACAAGCCCGTCCTGGTTGTCGGTGGTGGCGATGTGGCTTGCCGCAAAGTGGATATGCTGCTGCGAGCGGGCGCGAAAGTGACGGTTATCTCACCACAAGTACATAAACACCTATTGCAGTTAGCACAACAAGAATTACTGTTATGGGTACAGTCGTTTTATAAAACCGATATGTTGGTCGATTATATTCAAGTATGGGCCACCACGGACAATCCTGAACTGAACCATAAAGTGCATCAAGATGCCAAAGCACTAAATATTTTGGTCAATGTGGTGGATGACACCCCATATTGTGACTTTATTACCCCATCTATGATCAATCGAGGACGAATTCAGGTGGCGATTTCAAGTGGTGGGGCATCGCCGGTTTTAATTCGTTATTTACGTGAAAAACTTGAATCCATTTTGCCTCACAACCTCGCCATTGTTGCCGACTTCGCAGCCTCTAAACGTAATAGCATCAAGCAAGCATTAAATTCTGTCGATGAAAGACGCAAATTTTGGGAGCAATTTTTTAGCTCGCCCCTTATTGATACAGCCAGCGAAAGACATGAACTAGAGGAACTGTATCAAAGATTACTGACAGCAAAAGATGAGATTGCAGTTACGGGGTTACAAGTTTGGGTGGAATATTCCAATGACGTTGAACTGCTGTCAATTAAAGCCTTACGCCTGATGCAACAATCTGAATTGGTGCTTTATCCTCAAGATTGTCCATTCAGTTTTATTGATTTATGTCGACGAGATGCCGACCGAGAACAATATGATAATAACGCCCAATTAGCTGCGCAGTTGCAACAAGCCAAAATAGATCAGCGTCGGATCTGTGTTTTTATCCCCAAGAATTGCCTCGATAATGAATTAAAACTCATGAAAGGCAGCCATGACTTACTTAAAATTGCCGATCAATAATTTATGCAATATCACCAATTAATCAATTATAAACAAGCTCGTTGGCGTAAACCTTTTATGGCGATGGGTTTATTAATGTGCATCATCAGTGTGATTTATCTTATGGTGGGCGAAGTCTCTTTGCCTCTGCAATTTCCTTGGTCTGAGTTTCAACAACAGATATTTATCAATTTGCGTCTGCCGCGCTTGCTGGCGGTGATGGTAATTGGCGCGGCATTAGCCGTTTCAGGTGCCAGCTTACAGGTGCTTTTAGGTAATCCATTGGCAGAGCCCGGTATTATTGGTATATCGGGCGGTTCCAGCTTAGGCATGGTGATACTGCTTTTTTGTTTCCCACTGTTGGCTAGTGTGTTAGGTACCATGCTGGCAGCAATAGGCGGAGCACTGGTATTTACCTTCATTATTGTTGGACTGGCCAAAAGCATGAACCTCACGACTGCGAGACTATTAT
This sequence comes from Vibrio sp. S11_S32, assembly GCF_014694465.1. Taxonomy (NCBI): domain Bacteria; kingdom Pseudomonadati; phylum Pseudomonadota; class Gammaproteobacteria; order Vibrionales; family Vibrionaceae; genus Vibrio; species Vibrio sp. S11_S32. The sequence continues at coordinate 10,314 of NZ_JAAUWS010000045.1, forward strand.
TGGTCGGAGTGGCATTAGGGATTTTATCCAGTTCAGCGGTGACATGGGCGTTTTACTTTAGTGATAACTTTAATCTACGCATCTTAATGTATTGGTTAATGGGCAGTGTGGGAGGCATCACTTGGCAGCAACTGAGCGTCACGATTTTGATGTTGCCTTGCATTGCTTGGTTATGCACTAAAGGGCGTGAACTCGACTTGTTAATGGTCGGAGAAAAACATGCTCAACAATTGGGATTAGATGTTGCTGCGTTACGTTGGAAATTGATTGTGGTGGTGGCGATTTTAGTTGGATGTTCAGTCGCCATTGGTGGGGTGATAAGCTTTATTGGCTTAGTGCTCCCCCATTTAATTCGCTTAACGTTAGGCAGTGAAAATCGTTATCTGTTACCGATGTCGGCTTTGTGTGGGGCAACATTATTGGTATTAGCTGATCTGTTTGCTCGAATATCGCTTAATGCAGCTGAATTGCCTTTAGGGGTTGTGACCACCAGTATTGGCGCGCCTATTTTTATATGGTTGCTATTGCGTCATTACGATAAATATTAGGGGCTGTTGATCTTTCGTGGTTGTTTTTGCTGCGAATTGTTGGGTTTTTATACAAGGAAGAGGCTTTGTGGTGTAGCTGGCTACACGAAAAGCCGATGACGAAGTAGAAAAGACCAGCAAACGCAGCCCGAAGGGTTCGGCTAAAAGCCTTTTACTCTTCGTTAAGTCTCATTTACTTAGAATAACTAGGCTTCAATCGACTTGCCTCGATTAAAAGGCTTTTATCTCGAACAAAATTTAATCACGAAAGATCAACAGCCCCTAGGACTAACCTACGCATTATGATTGAAATTGATAACATCTCCGTTGCTCCAAGGTTAATGCCAATGTCACTGACTATCGACGCGGGCGAAATTGTGCATGTTATTGGCCCTAATGGCAGTGGCAAAAGTACTTTACTTGAGTCGGTGTCAGGCTTATTAGCTTGTGAAGGGCATATAAAGATCGCGGGGCAAGACATTAAGCAACAAAGCTTAACTGCCTTGGCCACTCAAAGAGCGTATTTAGCCCAACAATTTCAATCTGCTTTCAGTATGTCGGTGGTGCATTATCTTTCGTTGTCTATCCCAACAAACGCCAAGTGTGCATTGGTTGAGTCTGCGATGTCAGAGATCACACAAATCTTGGATATAGCCGATAAATTAGAACGACAAACCCAACAGCTGTCGGGCGGCGAATGGCAACGAGTGCGTTTAGCGGGAATGTGTTTGCAGGTATGGCCATCGTTAAATCCACTGGCAAAGTTGTTGATCTTAGATGAACCGGCAGCGCCGTTAGATGTAGGGCAACAAGGTTTGTTGTATAGATTGATCGATGTGATGGCCCAGAAAGGCTTAGCGGTATTGATGGCGAACCATGATCTAAATCGAACACTACGACACTCGCATAGTGTGGTTATCTTAAAAAAAGGGGTCATTCAGGCGCAGGGAAAAACTGAAAAAATGATGACATCAGAACTGTTAACAACAGTATTTACGACCCAAGTTAAAAAGATAGTGATTGAAGACAACGCCTACTTGTTGATTGATTAAAGTCATGTACTAAAAAGTAGCAAATGCCCCATAAATGATGCAATCAAGTTGTGAGTTCATCGTGCAGTTAATGATAATGAATCATGGACGCTAATGATTAAATTTTATTTATAATTATTTTCAATGGTTTAAGTGTTTTTGGGTTGTGCGTGGAAAAGTTGGCACAGTAATCGCATTAATTAAAGTGATACATTCTCGTCCTATTCGTTGTTATTACAATCACAACAGCTATGCCTGTCTTACTTAAGACAGGCTTTTTTTTATCTGTTTATTTTAAAAAAGGTAGATTGAGACTTAAGAATTACTGAGTTAAAGACTCTAGATCGGCGGGGCGATAATAAACCGATTTCAATACTTTACCTTTACGTACTGTTTTGCCCTGCATCTCGATATCCTTGGCGCACTTTGCAATAATATAGTCACCTTTTTTAACCGCTTCTAACTCGACATTTTGTTTAGCATAAAAGGCTTGGGTTTCAATAAATTCTTGTTTACTACGACACACTTTACTCATGTTGCTTGAATGTACTTCATCCCAACACGGTAAAAATTCAACCCCACGATTTTTAGCCACATGCAGCAATAATTCAATGATGTAACTGATCCCAATGTTGGCTTTCACGCTATCATCCCCGCGATGAACTAAACGTCCCATTAAGACATAAACGGTATCGATAATGGCGTCTGCTTGTTCTGTTTTACAATCGGCTTCTGCTAACTCGGTCAGCTCCTCAATCGCAAGCGAGGTGTGAAGGGTGTCCGCTTTGTCATCTAAGCTCGATAAGTCTGCTATAGGTAAGTCAAAGGTAAAGCGAAATTCAGAAATGTCTTGATATAAGTGAGCAAATAGCTCTAAAGTAAGCAGGGTAAATTGCATTGGGTTAGATCCTAAAGAATATAATTTTTCTGATGATAACAAATTTTATTCTATGGTGGTTTTTTTGATAAGGTTTGAATTTAATTGAGCAAGTTTAAAACACCACTCAGACGTGAGGTGATTGTTCCTGTCAAATAACACAAGAAAATTAAAGACAACAAACTGACTGGCAAAGAGAACGGTTCGGTAACTTCGCTTTCTCATTGAGCTTATCTCACATTCTGCTTGTGGATATATCGATTAAATCCACAGTGAAGAACTCAATCACCTAGCCATAATACCGTTCGATAGACAAACCTTCGGGATCAATATCCGGCTTTTTGTTGTTAATGATGTCACTGACAAACTTGGCCGAGCCTAATGACATGGTCCAACCTAAAGTGCCATGACCAGTATTTAAAAATAAATTGGAGTATTGAGTGCCACCTAAAATAGGGGTGCTGTCGGGGGTCATAGGGCGTAAGCCTGTCCAGAATTCAGCTTTGGCAACATCGGCAGCACCTGGGAACATATCTTGCACCACAAAATCAATGCTGGCACGGCGTTTTTCAGGTAAATCAAGATTATAAGAAGCGATTTCCGCTGTGCCTCCCACCCGAATACGATCCTTAAAACGTGTCACTGCTACTTTATAGGTTTCATCCATGATCGTTGATTGTGGGGCGCGGTTTTCATCTTCAATCGTAAGGGTCAGTGAGTAACCTTTGATTGGGTAAATCGGTACTTTGATCCCAACGGTATCTAAAACCTGGGGTGAGTAACAGCCTAAAGCGCAAAGATAAGTATCACCCACAATCTCACCTTTATCGGTGCTGACACTGATGATTTTTCCGTTGGCTTGATTGAGTTTTTGGATACTGGTGTTCATCAAAAAGGTCACACCCAGTTGCTCACATTGTTTGGCAAGTTGAGTGGTAAACTTAAAACAGTCACCGGTTTCGTCACCTGGCAACCTCAAGCCACCAATAAATTTATCTTTTACATGTTGCAAAGCCGGTTCATGTGCAATACAACCCGACATGTCTAAAGCTTGATGTTCAATACCTAATTGTTTTAAGACTTGAATGTCTTTTTGCAACGCATCAATTTGCTTCTGTTTTCGGAATAATTGTAAGGTTCCCAATTGGCGAGCCTCATAGTCGATATCGATTTCACGGCGTAAATCGACAAAACAATCACGGCTGTATTCTGCAATACGCAGCATCCGAGCTTTGTTGGTTTGATAACTGCGAGTATTGCAGTTGGCGAGCATTTTAGTCATCCAAGATAGGGTATAACCATCCAATTCTTTCATATTGATCATAAAAGGTGACAGATCTTGTAGCATCCAACCAATCGCTTTAAATGGTACTCCAGGTGCCGCCCAAGGGGAGCTGTAACCAGGGGAGATCATACCTGCATTACCATGACTGGTTTCTTGCGCTACACTATTTTGGCGGTCAACAACCGTGACTTGATGTCCTGACTTTGCCAAATACCAAGCACTGGCCACACCTAACACACCTCCACCTAAAACGATTACATGCATACGCCACCCTTAACAATAATGAAACATTTTATTCCTCTAAGCTTAAATTAAAACTAAGAGAATAGTGCTTTGTTTTTAGCGGTTAATTGAAATTTACCACTGTTAATGTTGATGTTTTGTATATTTATAACTAACTAATGTTAATGCTAGGGTATTGAAGGGGGGCGTAATATTATTTTAATGTATTCTCTCGCAGCGTTGTCGTAAAATTGTTGTCTGTATAGTTTATCCTGTTGAGGAGTTTATGAAACATTGGCTATTTTTAGGCATCGCAATTGTCTCTGAAGTCATCGCGACATCAGCAATGAAGTCAGCCGAAGGGTTTACAAAATTAATCCCATCAACTGTGGTGGTTATAGGTTATGTGATTGCATTTTATTGCTTATCCCTTACATTAAAAACCTTACCAGTAGGGATAGCCTATGCAATATGGGCTGGGTTAGGCATTGTGTTAGTGGCGGTTGTATCTTGGTTGTTGCATGGACAAAAATTGGATTTAGCCGCAGTTTTAGGTATGGGTTTAATCATCGCCGGTGTGGTGGTGATCAATCTGTTTTCTCATTCGGGCGATCACTGATCGATTTATTCAGCTGATACGTATTGAATATGTCACTTATGTCGAAAATCTAGGATCAATACCAACTGAGGATAACTTCCAATGAAACCTAATCATTACATGTTCCGTTTTTTAACTCTGATCAGTTTAGTATCACTGACAGGGTGTTTAGGTATGCCATCATCGGTAACGCCAATCAATAACTTTGATCCCAATAATTATACGGGTCAATGGTATGAACTAGCCCGTTTAGACCATTCGTTTGAACGTGGTTTATCACATGTTAGTGCGGAGTATTCTTTTCGGCAGGACGGTGGTATCAAGGTGCTCAATAAAGGCTATTCAAAACAAAAAGGACAATGGCAACAAGCTGAGGGGAAAGCCTATCTTGTCGAGGACAGTACCACAGGGTATTTAAAAGTATCTTTTTTTGGTCCGTTTTATGGTTCCTATGTGATATTTCATCTCGATCCAGATGGGCAATATGCCTTTGTATCTGGCCCCGATCATTCTTATTTATGGCTAATGTCGCGGACACCAATACTGAGTGAAGAGGTCAAAAAAGAGTTTGTGGATCAAGCTAATAAAAAAGGCTTTGATACAAAGCAGCTTATTTTTGTTGACCAGAAGCCAACAGAACGATAGTGCACTTTGAGAACGTTAAACCGCGAGTTTTATTGCTTGCACCTCATTTATGCCTGTATCCTATCAGTTATAACTATGCGCAAATTCAATATATAAGAGATATTTATGACTGATAGCATCTCTATGGTTATCGTTGAAGATGATATAAAGCTACAAACTATGCTGAAGGACTACTTTTTACAGCAACAATTTGTAGTAGAAGTCTTATCAAATGGCGAAAACATCACCAAGCTGATTGAATCCATCAATCCTGATATTATTATTTTAGATCTGATGTTACCCAATGAAGATGGATTAAGTATTTGCCGCCGCATTCGGCAAAATTACTTAGGCAAGATAGTGATGTTAACCGCAAGCGATGATGATTTTGACCATGTCGCGGCGCTTGAGGTCGGGGCGGATGATTTCATAACTAAACCAATCAAACCTCGCGTATTACTGGCACGGCTAAGGGCGGTATTAAGGCGTAATAACCATCTCTCTGTTGAAAACACCGAGCACTGTGTATTTGATAGTTTGCAGCTAGACAGTACATGTAAGAAATGTCATCTCAATAATGCGCTGATCTCTTTAACCGACAGTGAATTTGATTTGTTATGGCACTTAGCTCAAAGCCCAAATACCCCTGTATCGCGAGATATTCTTACCAAGCAGTTACGCGGTATTGATTACGATGGGATTGATAGGACAATAGATAACAAAATAGTGTCGCTGCGTAAAAAGTTGCATGATGATCCGAGCTCGCCAAATAAAATTATTACAGTCCGAGGCAAAGGTTATTTGTTTTCAGCAAGCGCTTGGGAGTAACAATGAAACGAATTTACCTCGAGTGTTTTGTTGGGTTAGTCTTACATTTGTGTCTTATATTAGTGGGTTACAATTTTATTGTTTATGACCTTAATGTTGACTATGACTACTTATTGGAAGATTTTGAAGGACAGGGCTTACACCATTTAGTTGGTAATATTTATCATAATCAAGGTGAAGAGGCAGCGTTAGCCGCTGTGGCCAGTTATGCTAAAACCACCAGACAAACCCTTAGCCGCCCAGACCGCATTCCTAACAACGTAACGACTTTTTTCTCTTTTACTTCACCTCAAAGCCATACCTTTCATGATGATGATCGTGTGCTTTGGTTCCGATTTACGCTCAACAATGACATTTATAGCCTACGCCCTGATATGAGCACCTCTTTACGGCAATCTATAGAATTTGACGATGACATATTGTGGGTATTTTTCATCGGAGGTTTTTCCGTTTACAGTGTGTTATTTATTTGGTTTTTAGGTCGTAGAGTTCGTGCACTAGAAAAGGCAACATTATCCTTTGCCAACGGGGATTTTGAGACTCGGGTATCAGAGAAAAGTAACGCAAAAGTGGGCTCATTAAATCGAAATTTTAATTATATGGCCGATAAAATATCTGCGCTTATCTATACAAACAAAGCCCTTACCAATGCCGTTGCCCATGAATTGAGAACGCCTATATTTCGAATTCAATGGCAAGCGGAGCTATTGAGTGATGAAATCTTGCCTATAGAGCAAAAGAAAAAAATCATCAGTATTATTGAAGATATTGACGAGATGGAAACCATGGTCAGCCAATTACTGTATTACGCTAAAGCAGAAAGGGCAGATGTTGAACTTAATAAAGATAATATTGATATTTACCCGTGGATTTCCAATATAGCCAATAAATGGCGTAGTTCAAACGGCGCCAGAATTGAGATGCTCAATGACACGCCGTCTAATCAGGAGGATCAAACTGATCAACTGGAGTGTGATCCTTATATATTGACCCAAGCATTAAATAACCTGCTCAGTAATGCCAATAAACATTGTCAGTCGGTTATCTATCTTTCTTATCAGTTAACTCAACACACTTGTACCATCATAGTGGAAGATGATGGAGCAGGGATCGAACCACAACATTGGCCTTTTATTTTTGATGCTTTTTATAGTGCAGATTCATCAAGAAACAAACAACAAGTCGGGTTTGGTTTAGGTTTAGCCATCGTTAAACAGATCGCTTTATTGCATAAAGGCGAAGTTCAAGTCAGTGCCAGCCAGCATGGAGGGGCTAAGTTTACCTTACGTTTACCACAACAAAGCTGAGCGTGACAAAACCATACATAATGGAGACATACATTGACATAGAGACGGATTAATATACTCAACATAGAAAACACTGTTTAATATGTCGAGATGAAATGAAAAAACAAACATTAAGAAATGCTTTTTATTCACATCAAATAACAATACTGATTGCGTTATTTTTCGCTACAATCATTAACTTGCCAGTTTATGCGAAAATTTACCATGTGGTTTCTGCTGGGGAGGTCATTCGCTGGGTCTTTTTAGTTAGTGTACCTGTTTTTTTCTTTTGTGCGCTGATTATTATATTCAGTTTGTTTACATGGCCATATCTGACTAAACTGGTTTTTATCCCTATCATTTTACTTTCCAGTATAGTCAGTTATTCAAGTTATCATTATGGGACTTTATTCGACGATAGCATGATCGTGAATATTTTCCAGACAGATTATAACGAAGCGACATCTTATCTTAATATTTCATTCGTCACATGGTTTATAAGTGTCGGTGTGATACCATCAATTGTGTTATATAAAGTAAAAATAACAAAAGATCGTTCTGCAATAATGTTTTTATTAAATAAAATTAAAGTCATTATGTGCTCGGTAGTGATTATTTTTTTCATCGCTTTATTTTATTATAAAGACTATGCATCTATTGGGAGAAACAATAGCTATCTAAAGAAGATGATTATCCCTAATGAGTTTGTATATAGCACTTATAAGTATATAAAGCATCAGTACTTTACAACGCCAATCGTATACAGAGAGATAGGGCGTGATGCAATTATTCCCAACGCAGATCAAGCACGAAAACCGAAATTGGTCATCATGGTTGTGGGTGAAACGGCAAGAGCGCAAAACTACTTGGTTAATGGTTATGTTAGAAATACCACACCATTTACGGAAGATAAAAATGTGTATTCATTTAAAAATGTAAGCTCATGCGGTACAGCAACGGCTATTTCAGTGCCTTGCATGTTCTCAGCACTTAACCGTAGCAATTATGATCATGATATTGCCAATAGCCAAGATAATGTACTCGATATTCTACAACGAGCAGGCGTCGATGTTCTATGGAAGGATAATGATGGCGGTGATAAAAAGGTCGCCAAGCATGTCATTAAAAAAATGGCACCGCGATCGGATAATAATGATTTCTGTGATGGTACAAATTGCTTTGATGAAGTGCTACTGAATAAGTTGGCTCAGGATATTAAACCACAAGATCAACTGATTATTTTGCATTTTAATGGCAGTCATGGACCAACCTATTTTAAGCGCTATCCTAAAATGGAACATGAATTCACACCAACATGTGATCGAAGTGACATTGAAAACTGTAGTACTGATCAGATCGTAAATACTTACGACAATACAATTTTGTATACCGATTTGGTTTTATCAAAAATAATATCAAAATTAAAAAATGAAACACAACACAGTACTGCCATGTTTTATATATCCGATCATGGAGAGTCATTGGGTGAGGATGGATTATATTTACATGGAATGCCTTACAGTATTGCGCCTAAATATCAAAAAACAGTCCCTATGATGTTGTGGATGTCGAATGACTTTAAAAAGGATATGCATATTTCTACTCAATGCTTACAGAAGTTGGCCAATAAAAATGGATTATCTCAAGATTATGTCTTTCACACGATTTTAAGTTTACTGAATGTGAAGACAGAAGTTTACAACCCATCATTAGATTTACTTTCAACATGTAAAACACAATAAAACAAAGGTTATATTATGAAAAAATATATTATATCAAGCGCATGTCTTTTGTTTATTTCAGTTGCCGCGCAAGCAAGCCAAGCGGATGCTTATATTAAAAATGGCAATATCTATACTCACCAAGGCGATTTTAATATTGCATTTGGCGGCATGTATGGAAGTGATGTTTATAAAGGACAAAAAAATAATGCCATGCCAATTTTATCGGCTGGTTACCATGGTGACGATTTTAATATTGATGCTGGGAACGTAAACTATCGTTTTTGGGGAAATGACGATGATAAGATCACCATGGCGGTCTTCGGTACATTGGCTAACTTAGGTTATGACCACAATACTGCGGCGAGTCTAAATGGTATGAGTAAAAGACATATCAGCGCTGATCTCGGTTTTAGCACCGATGCCAAATTGTGGGGAGGGACGCTGTCGGGTAAATATCAACATGATGTGACAGGGGTTTATAATGGTGGCAATGCCAGTGAAACTTACTTCCACCCGATCAGCATCGGCTCTGCTAGTTTTGTGCCTTACATTGGGGTGAGCTATTTAAGTGCGGAGTATGTTGATTATTATTATGGCGTACGTAAAGGCGAAGCCACAACGTCAAGATCCGCGTTCAAAGGAAAGAGTGACTTTACCTATAGTGTTGGCTACAAATTTATTATTCCGGTCACCAGTTATATGGATATAACGCAATCTACCGGCTATAGCCGATTAGGCTCTCGTATTTCAGACTCACCTATTGTTGACAGTGCCAACCAATGGGCAACCACCGCTATGGTTGCTTTCCACTTTTAATCGCTTTAAATTAAATAAAAACAGCCCTGTGAGCAAGAACTCTGAAGTGACCCCTTAAAGTTGGACATTTCTGTTATGCGGCTTCCAAGGCCTGATTTCGGTATTCTACCGGAGTCAGGCCTTTTAATTTGACCTTAATTCGATCGTTATTGTAATAATCAATATATTC
>NZ_JAAUWS010000046.1:0-19914 GCF_014694465.1 Vibrio sp. S11_S32
AGGCCGATTGCCTCTTCTTTAAATTCTTTCGTATAAGTTCGATATTGACGTTTTGTATTCATATTCACCTCGATTGATTATCGTATTATCCACAATCAAGGTGTCCAGATCGATTAGACCAGAATATCCGTTGCGAAAGTATCGACTCAGTTAACTCGGAGGGCTTCCTAGCCACTCGGATTGTTTGACCACAAGCCAACCGCTGGAAGGTGAGATCTTAGAGGATCTCCCTCTCAATAAAATACCAGTGTGGCAAGCGTTAGCAATGCGCCAGTAAAGCTTAATAGAATTAAAGCTAAGAATTAAGATTTAAAGGATTAGAAATGATAGTAAGAACATTAGAAGAATGCCAAAACAGTGAACGTCGTGTCGTAGCAGAAACATGGGAAAGTGTGCGTATGTTATTGCGTGACGACAATATGGGTTTCTCGTTCCACATTACCAATATTTACGCCGGAACCGACACCCATATTCACTACCAGAACCACTTAGAGTCGGTGTACTGCATCTCTGGTGAAGGCGAAATTGAAGTGGTTGATGGTGAAACTTACCCAATCAAACCTGGCACGCTTTATATTCTGGATAAACATGATGAGCACCAACTTCGCGCTTATAAAGGCGCCGACATGGTGATGGCTTGTGTCTTTAATCCGCCAATCACTGGCGCAGAGACACATGATGAGAATGGTGTCTATCCACTGATCGACTAAATCCCCATCTTAATTGAATAACTGCTTATGGGGCTTCACTTGCTTGTCGCCTCACTGCAACATCAATTACTTTGGGAATTGATCAATAGAAACGTTCAATTCCAGTTAACTTCGTATTCATGTTTTATCAATTTTTATCCCGACCACTTGTGACCACTTTCCAAGTGAACCGGATATACAGGAGACTATTTTGACTTCTTCAACTAGAAGCCACACTTCAGGTTCAAAAACTTCCGCCGTTGCTAATACCCCTAACAACCCGTCAATCGGCCATAGCGTCGAAAAGATCGGTGGCACGTCAATGTCTGCCTTTGACGCTGTATTAGACAATATTCTACTGCGTCCAGAAAACCCATATAACCGCATGTTCGTGGTATCGGCTTATGGTGGCATTACCGATGCATTATTAGAATGTAAGCGCACTGGCAGCGCAGGTATCTTCCGCTTAGTCGAAAATCGTGATGATACTTGGACAGATGCAATGGATGAGTTAGAGCAACGCATGCTATTGATTAATGAAAACATGTTTGCCGATCCAATCAGTCGCCGTCGCGCCGATACGTTTATTAAAGATCGCCTTGCTAAAGCCAGCAGCTGTATCAGCAATATCATGGAAACTTGCCAATACGGCCAGTTCTCAATGCCACATTACCTGCCTCAAATTCGAGAGTTTTTATCTTCTATCGGTGAGGCGCACAGTGCCTACAATACTTGTTTGAAGCTAAAAACTCTTGGCGTTAATGCGATCTTTGTTGACCTTTCAGGTTGGGACAGCGATGAAAATGGCCAAGTAGTTTCAGGCAAACTAGATAGTATTATTGAAAAAGCATGGTCGAAAATTGATGTCAGCAAAGAACTGCCGATTGTTACCGGTTATGTGTATTGCGATGAAGGGTTAATGAAAACCTACGACCGTGGTTACAGTGAAATGACCTTCAGCCGTTTAGCGGTATTGTCACAAGCTCAAAAAGCAGTGATCCATAAAGAGTATCATTTAAGCACCGCCGACCCACGTGTTGTCGGCCCTGAAAAAGTGCGCCCGATGGGAAAAACCAACTACGATGTCGCCGACCAACTGGCTAACTTAGGAATGGAAGCCATCCACCCTAATGCCGCCGCCGGCTTGCGTAAAAGTGGCATTGAGCTGGTGATCAAAAACACCTTTGAGCCAGAGCATAACGGCACCTTAATATCGCACAGCTACGATCCGCACAGCGATGCAGACAGCGCCGATAAAGTCGAGATCATCGCCGGTCGTAATAAAGTCTTTGCATTGCATGTGTTTGATCAAGCGATGGTCGGTCAGGTGGATAACGTCGGTTATGAATTAATGGAGATCATTAATGATGAGCGCGTTCAATTAGTCGGTAAAGAGATGAATGCCAACTCGATTACCTATTACTTAGGCGGCAATTCAAATAGTAAAAACAAAGTGCTATCACGCGCCGAGAAAACGTTCCCGAACGCAAAAATCACCGGCAAGATGGTCGCCTTGATTTCAGTTATTGGTGCCTCGATTGATACCAACAAAGCATTAAGCCACGGCATGATCGCGTTAATGAATCAAGACATCACCCCAAAAGCCGCCCACTCTTCAATGCGAAATGTAGACGTACAATTTGTGGTCGATGATGAAAATTACGAAGCGGCAATCTGCACCTTGCACGATGAATTTATCGAACACAGCGTGACAGAAAACCTGCGTAAGAAAGTAAAAGCAGCGTAGGTTGTTGCGTTGTTAATTTAGATTAAAGCCAGCTGAGATGCTGGCTTTTTTGGTTGTCACTTTCCCTCAAAATACTGGAGCTTGCTGTGATGCTGGTTTAGATGATTTAACAGCTTTGGATCTAACGCGGTTTTGGACATTTCCGAGTTACAGGTTTTACTTATGTAGTAAATTACGGATTAGTTGATGTACGGAAGAAGTAACGCCCACTTAACGGGCAAATAATTAGCTTGGCTTAAACCTGGAGCGCAGCGACAGGGGCCAAGCTTTATTTGTCCTGTTGAAGTGCTTGTTAGGTATATTCACACTTCGTCTAACGTAAAGTACCAAGAGCCATCCACTTTGATTAACCATGAAACCCCACTCTGGTTGCCTTTAGTCCATTTTACTTTTGCTCTGTTATCTAATTCCTTAACATCAACTATCTTTGTTTTAATAACTCCAGCTGTTTTATCCGCCTGTAAAATTGCAACGAAATACTCTTTTGGAGTAATAGAGGCTATTTGATTAGCTGGGATATTAAAAGCTTTAACGACTTGCTGTTTTAACATACTATTATTTTTTACATTATCTAACTGATTTGCAACGTCCATTTGACTTTGTGGAGATGTTACTTCCCATAAATCACCAAACTTCCTTTCATTCATAAGCTTAATAGCGTCATGTGCGAATTCATTTGATGTTTTCTCACTACCACACCCTGATAGGGTCGATAAAATTAAGAGTGATAAAATTATTTTTTTTAGCATTTTTAAAAGTTCCTTTGGTTTATGGGTAAGGTATTAACTTTATACCTAACAGTATATTAACAAGAAATTCAGATAAACCCGAATGGATTTCACACACGATCGCCGCTAATCAATTCATTTATTGCCATAAGATACCTTAATAACGGTTTTTTAAAAGCATTTAGCCGATTTTATGCGATGGAGAAAGCGATAACTGGGTTTAGCGAGCCAGTTGTGACAGGGATGAACTTTCAATGTTTATATATTATTGTTAATTAACAATTACTTAAAACTTAGCCTGATAAGTCACATCTAAGCATAAGTTCTCGCTTTCACACAAAATCGCTTAATACTCACAAAATTAAATTATAACTGTATAAGCACACAGAACGAGGCGGGCAATCGATTTACCGTAAAAAAGGATACTTAATGTATTGAGATAAATTCTAATCCTAACTTAGAACTGGGCATTTTTGAGCTAAAAAATGCCACACGTAAAAATTCAGGTTGTGATGTTTTTGGACATTTCCGAGTTACAGGTTTTACTTATGTAGTAAATTACGGATTAGTTGATGTACGGAAGAAGTAACGCCTGCATAACACGTTTGCTACCATGCAAATTAAGCCTAAATGGCCGAACAGAAATGCAAATTTGCCGTCGACGTTGATCTGTCTAAGTTCTTTGACCGAGTTAATCATGATCTATTGATGACTCAACTAAGGGATAAAGTACAGGATAAGCGCCTATTAGCGCTTATCGGTAAGTACCTACGAGCAGGTGTGATGGTCAATGACCAATTTGAAGCAAGCTTTGAAGGTGTGCCTCAAGGCGGCCCACTCTCACCATTACTTTCTAACATTATGTTGGATAGTCTGGATAAAGAGCTGGAAAGCCGAGGGCACAAATTCGCCCGCTACGCGGACGACTTTATCATTTTGGGAAAGTCTATTCGGGCGGGAGATCGAGTACTCAAGAGCATTACTCAATATCTGGCCACTAAGCTAAAACTAGTCGTTAATGAACAGAAAAGCCAAGTGGTTAAGGTCGCTCAAAGCAAGTTTCTTGGGTTTACATTTAACCGAGGCAAGATCCAGTGGCATGCTAAAACATTACACATTTTCAAGCAAAAGATAAGACGGCTAACGAACCGAAATTGGGGCGTGAGTATGAGTTATCAGCTGTTTAAAGTGCGTAAATACATGCAAGGCTGGATCAATTACTTTGGCATCGCTAACGCCTATCAAAGGTGTGTCGATTTAGACCATTGGATCCGACGTCGTGTTCGTATGTGTTACTGGCGTCAGTGGCGAAAACCACGGACTAAGGTACAAAACTTACTTAAACGTGGCGTCAGGATCCAAGCCGCTGTTGCTTGTGGTATCACAAGTAAAGGCCCATGGCGTAGCTCTAAAACACCAGGGATACAGCAAGCGCTGAGTAATGAGTATCTGAAGAAAGCAGGATTATATTCACTAAGAGATGGATGGATCGCAGTTCATTATCCTAACCAAAAAGTGAGTTAGGAGTTCTAAATGAACCGCCCTGTGCGGAGCCGCATGCAGGGTGGTGTGGGGGCTGGAGGCTAGATACCTCCGGCTACCCGATTAGGCTTTTAACCGCCCATATTAGGGGGTAATATTTCAAATTTTGGCACGTCTTTAGGGAACTGCGCCCAGCTGGCTGCTTGAGCGGTGTATATGAGCATGTTTGGAGAAAGGTGTTTGTCAGTATGCAAACAAGAAGCAGCCATACTATAAAAATTACCGGCTTCACAAAATGCAGCAATAGTAGTACTGCATTTATTACAAAACATATGCTCCATGTTTTTTCCAGAATTCCCTTTCCTTATATAAACTGAAGGTTTCCCCTTTGAAAAATTAACACTCTCTTTTGGATACCAAACCCCAAACCATTTATCTGAATTTGTAAGTTTTTGGCATGATGGGCAATAACAAAAAACTGAGTTTATTGGCTCTCCCGCACACTCAAACTCAAGCTCTCCACACGTACATGTTCCTAAACATTTTTCCATTTCCTTCTCCATTGTGAATTTATAGCCTAACGCCGCAATAACACGTGCTGAACGCCATAATTACCAAAACCAATTATACTTTAAACCACGAATGCCGAGTGTAATAAGCATCGTGTTGATTGCTTTGTGTACGCCCAGCATGGGCATGAACTAATGAGGTGAAAGTCCTCTGTAGGAAGGTCACCGTTTAAATAACAGACTGTTATTTAACGTTAACTACTAGCGAATGGCAAGGGCTTAATCGCGAGGTTTGGTCTGGAGGAAGCCGCTAGCAAATTTGCGAGCTGATGAACAAGAACATCATATGAGGCGTAGGCTAGAGGTGAGTTGGCACAAGACGACGAAACCACGTGATCTAATGGCCACCGTAAATGATGCAGCAGTGCAAAGAAAGTTCATGTTTTTATCTGGGGAGATCTGCTTAACACGCGATCGGTTATTAACCAGTAAGGCTCTGGTTTATAAGTGCCTTGGCTTTTCAGTGTCATCGACTGAAAAGAGCGAACCAGATGGAAACCGATAGCGCATGACGGGGTAACTCGGCATGTGATTAAGCAGAAGTCAGCAGACGGCATAGTAGCCAAATGCCCATCGTAATGGCTGGGACATGGTGAAGGCCTGAACATTTAGAAGAAGGAGGAGTCTTGTCAAACTTGTCGATACCCACTACGTCGCCAGACGATTACTATCGGCAGCGTATTGATATGCAACCGGCCTTCAACCGCGATCTATTCCAACAACTGCTCGAATCTGAAAATCTACACCGAGCTTGGCGTCAAGTGAAAGCCAATAAAGGCGCGGCGGGCATCGATGGCATGACCATCGAAGCCTTCCCGCTTTGGATGCAACAAGGCGGTTGTGAACAGTGTAAATCTCAATTAGAACAAGATGAATACCAACCCTCAGCGGTCAGGCGCGTGGAGATCGATAAACCCGATGGTGGTAAACGCAAATTGGGGATCCCTAACGTCATTGATCGTGTGATTCAACAAGCTATTGCTCAAATACTCACACCACTGTTTGACCCATTCTTTTCGACTAACAGCTTTGGCTTTAGGCCGAACAGAAATGCAAAACAAGCGGTACTGCAAGTAAGAGATATCATCAAACAGAAACGCAAATTTGCCGTCGACGTTGATCTGTCTAAGTTCTTTGACCGAGTTAATCATGATCTATTGATGACTCAACTAAGGGATAAAGTACAGGATAAGCGCCTATTAGCGCTTATCGGTAAGTACCTACGAGCAGGTGTGATGGTCAATGACCAATTTGAAGCAAGCTTTGAAGGTGTGCCTCAAGGCGGCCCACTCTCACCATTACTTTCTAACATTATGTTGGATAGTCTGGATAAAGAGCTGGAAAGCCGAGGGCACAAATTCGCCCGCTACGCGGACGACTTTATCATTTTGGGAAAGTCTATTCGGGCGGGAGATCGAGTACTCAAGAGCATTACTCAATATCTGGCCACTAAGCTAAAACTAGTCGTTAATGAACAGAAAAGCCAAGTGGTTAAGGTCGCTCAAAGCAAGTTTCTTGGGTTTACATTTAACCGAGGCAAGATCCAGTGGCATGCTAAAACATTACACATTTTCAAGCAAAAGATAAGACGGCTAACGAACCGAAATTGGGGCGTGAGTATGAGTTATCAGCTGTTTAAAGTGCGTAAATACATGCAAGGCTGGATCAATTACTTTGGCATCGCTAACGCCTATCAAAGGTGTGTCGATTTAGACCATTGGATCCGACGTCGTGTTCGTATGTGTTACTGGCGTCAGTGGCGAAAACCACGGACTAAGGTACAAAACTTACTTAAACGTGGCGTCAGGATCCAAGCCGCTGTTGCTTGTGGTATCACAAGTAAAGGCCCATGGCGTAGCTCTAAAACACCAGGGATACAGCAAGCGCTGAGTAATGAGTATCTGAAGAAAGCAGGATTATATTCACTAAGAGATGGATGGATCGCAGTTCATTATCCTAACCAAAAAGTGAGTTAGGAGTTCTAAATGAACCGCCCTGTGCGGAGCCGCATGCAGGGTGGTGTGGGGGCTGGAGGCTAGATACCTCCGGCTACCCGATTATAAGCCCTTTTTCACGTTTAAAACTATACTAATTTAGCACCTTCATCGTTCGGAATTTCAAACCACGACCAGAATAAATTAAGCATTTCAGGAGTCATATTATACGACTTTTGTTCTAGTGCTACATTACGCTTCATAGCCCTTTGACTACATTCTTCAAAGCTTACATCAAGGTAGATTAACTCATAATCCAAAGCATATTTCTCAGCCCAATTTATCATTGAACTCCGATCGGCTTTAGTCCAGAAGCCGAAGTCAAAGATGACAGGAACACTCAAATCAAGCATCTGCAAAGCAGAAGCTTTAAATAACCCTTGAAGAGTACTTAAACGTTCATTAAATACATCTCTCTCCATATGCTCACCATACAAAGGGATCATCCATTCATCTATAGAAAACCGAAATGCAGACTTTTCTTCTGCTAACTTCTTAGAGTATGTAGTTTTACCAGAACCGATAAAGCCACAAATAAAGTAAATCATCGACATAGTTCCCTTGGGCTTATAACACTAAGTAGGAAGCATGTGCTTCCTATCCCATTCAATGAGCACGCTTCCTATCACAGAAAATGTGATGTGACGCACATTTAAGCCATCAACGTGTCTTTTATCTTAAGATACTGTCTAATTTCACTTTTTATTGAAAATAATTCAATAGCTGTACCTATTTTTCTGTTGATTACTTTGACAAATGAAGCATACAAAACTACAAATACTGTATATAAGTACAGCATAAAAGTGCGCAGCATGACAAAATCACCTCAGCGACTCCAAGAGCGTTTCAGAAATACGATCTATCAACATCACTACAGCATTCGTACCGAACAAACCTATTGGTATTGGATTAAACGTTTTTTGTACTTTCACCATAAGCAACACCCAACAAAATTGGCCGCGGGGGATATTGAAGATTTTTTAACGCACCTAGCGGTGGATAGACAAGTCGCTCCAGCAACACAAAATATTGCTTTTAATGCCTTAATGTTTCTATATAACAAAGTCCTGCGTATCGAAATGACCGGAGTTAATGCTACGCGAGCGAAAAAACGAGTTAAGATCCCTGTGGTCTTTAGCCGACGTGAAGTGATACAAGTTATGGCGCATTTAGACGGCGATCATTTGCTCATGGCGTGGTGCAGGATTAAGGCTAAGTGAATGCATGAGACTACGTATCAAAGACTTAGACTTTGAGAGAAATACAATTACAGTTCGCCAAGGAAAAGGCAATAAAGACAGAGTTACCCTATTACCCCCTCACTTGATACCCAAGCTTAAAGATTGTATTCGCTTGAGCAAGGGGGTATTTTCGCATGATATGAGTCTAAATTATGCAGGAACGACAATGCCTTACGCGTTAGCCCGTAAGTATCCACATTCTCAACGATCGTTTTCTTGGCAGTTTTTGTTTCCTTCGACTCGCCTGTGTATCGACGCACGAACGGGTGAGCTCAAGCGCCATCATATTCACCACACTGTCCTCCAAAAAGCGGTGAGAAAAGCTGTACGCGATGCCGGTATACACAAACCTGCAAGTTGCCATACCTTTAGGCATAGCTTTGCTACCCACCTATTAGAACAAGGGACTGATTTAAGAACGATACAAGAATTACTTGGCCATCAAGATGTAACGACCACTGAGATTTACACGCATGTTATCGGCAGTCATACCACGGGCGTCAAAAGTCCTTTAGAGTGCTTGGGGCAAGTTTTAGAATAGATGATTTTTATGAGACCATCGAACAGGTTTTTACATTCTAGTTGGTAATTAAACTTGGCTCTTAAAATCCGCTGCAATTCCATTAGTTTTGGTATTGAAAGAGCTGCGTGTGACTGTGTTGTTAGTTCTAAGACGTAACAAGCTTTGGGGCAGTAACGTGCCAACCCTGCCTAAATTTTGCTTGGTGGAAAGGCTCGATTTGATACACCAATCATGGATGATTGGTGAGGCTTCTTGCGCACATGGATGTGCGGTTGAAGCCGTTATCAAAGTAGAGTGTTGTAACCAAGGTCAACAAAATTTCTAGCAGCGGCCTTTTTGCCACCTTTTTTGGCTGTTGAAAAAAGGTTGGTCGCCGAAGGCTGTGCGATGGACTCGTCACGATATCAAGATTCAAATAAGCTACTGTTGTACCGAGGATTAGAACAAGTTTTTAACTAGAGCATTAGGCATTTAAAAGTAAGAATCGAAAAGCGAGATTCCCTGTCTATTCGCTTAGGCTTACGCATGGAATGACGGGAATTTACCACCAAAATTGGTCATCTCGGAAATGTGCGATGGACTCGTCACGATATCAAGATTCAAATAAGCTACTGTTGTACCGAAGATTAGAACAAGTTTTCAACTAGAGCATTAGGCATTTAAAAGTAAGAATCGAAAAGCGAGATTCCCTGTCTATTCGCTTAGGCTCACGCATGGAATGACGGGAATTTACCACCAAAATTGGTCATCTCGGAAACGAGGGACGAGTTATCCGTGATCTCGCTTTTAATCTTTATCTTCCGTTCTCGAGTATCGAGAGTCAGGGCTTGTTTGGTGAGCGTTGAAATAACCACGACAACTCAACCACCCCCTCCCTTTACCAGATGCATTGCCGTTAAACATCTGAATTGTCAGACAAGGGAGGGCTGGGGCGGGCTGTTGCTTTGATATACAGTGAAGTACTAAATCGCTTTTGAGCAAAAACACCAACCAAAAGCGGCGAGTTAGAGTTATAAATCAGGCTGCTGACTGAGCTATTGAAAGCTGAAGTAAGTAATGTTCAAGCTCTGAATCTGTGACAATTTCAAAGTCTGTAAACAAGGCGACTGGTTTAATTGACTTACCATGACCTTGCTCTAAGCGCACAAAACCTTTTTCGCTTAATGCTTTAAGTGTATTTGATAAGTTAGATTTAGCGCGCCCTGTTAACTCGGACAATTGAGTTAAACTATCAGGTCTTTCAGAGTCAATCATACGTAATAAGGCGATATTCTCAGGGCAGAGGAGCTGAGAAATTGCGTTAATTGATGTGTACCAAACTTTAGGTTCATTTGATTGAGGTTTGTATTTACCTTGAGCAATTGCCAGTAGCCTCATACGAATGAGCTTTTCAGACATTATTCCGATTTTTGCTCGCATATTATTTCCCCTCTATTGCAGCAATGGTTTTGTCTATACCCTCGAAGAAATCCTGAAGCAACATATAACAATCAGAGGATTCATAAGGTGTTCCTTGATCAACTGCTGATTTGTGCAAATGATCATATTCATAGCGTTTTCCACTAAACTTTTTACTTTTCGGCGATTTTACAGCGTGAGCATTATCATGCCCGAACACTCGCTTGTTAAACTTATTGTGTAGCGTAAGGTTATAACGAATGCCGTGAGGCCTTTCTTTGGTTGGAGGTACTGTCCATGCTTCAATTTTCCACCTATAACCATCATCACGATGAACTTGCTTACCATGCATACTCAATAGGACATCAATCTCATCCACTTCCATAACCTCAAAACAATGTTATGACCAGAGTATAACTCTATTCTCAAACCGCGCTAGATTTGAGTGATTTATAACGTTAAATTCAAAGTCTATTTAATAATTAACAAACCCTAACCTGCAGCAAGCTATTGAAAGACAAATTCGCCAACCTTTCAATGTTGCAAAAGTGTTAAATATATACATATTGGTCGCATATCTGAACGTATTCCTTGTTCTGCTAACGTAATCTAGGTCAATTAATGGACTATACCCATCTAACTTGAAGCTATGCCTTCAATGGTTTTGGGTCAAAAAATAAGGCTAAGACAATGGCGAACCAACCAACTCGCAGCGATTTCGATCAATATATGACACCGACTTATGCTCCTGCCCCGTTTATTCCTGTTTCAGGTAAAGGCTCGGTGGTCATGGATCAAAATGGCAAAGACTACATCGACTTTGCCGGTGGTATTGCAGTCAATGTTTTGGGACATGCCCATCCGAAACTTAAACGTGCATTGACTGAACAAGCAGAGGCGTTATGGCATACCGGCAATGGTTACACTAATGAGCCGATCCTCAAGCTGGCGCGTCAGTTAGTCGAAAGCACTTTTGCTGATAAAGTTTTCTTTTGTAACTCCGGCGCTGAAGCCAATGAGGCGGCATTAAAACTGGCGCGTAAATACGCTCGTGACCATTTTGGTGAGCACAAAAACCAAATTGTTGCGTTTAACAATGCCTTCCATGGTCGTACCCTCTTTACCGTTTCTGCTGGCGGGCAACCTAAATACTCCCAAGATTTCGCTCCGCTTCCAGGTGGGATCAATCATGTGGAGTATAACGATTTAGCCGCCGCCAAAGCCGTCATTAATAACAATACTTGCGCCGTAATTGTCGAACCAATCCAAGGCGAAGGTGGCGTGATCCCAGCAGATACTTCATTCTTACAAGGCCTGCGCAAACTGTGTGACGAACATGACGCCGCGCTGATTTATGACGAAGTACAAACCGGTGTCGGCCGCACAGGTGAGTTATATGCTTACATGCATTACAACGTGACACCGGATATTTTATCCACCGCTAAGGCACTTGGTGGCGGCTTTCCTATCGGCGGCATTCTGACGACCGATAAATTTGCGCCATCATTAGCGATTGGCACTCATGGCACCACTTATGGCGGCAACCCAATGGCAGGCGCAATTGGTAACGCGGTGCTTGAAGAAGTCAATCAACCACAATTCTTACAGGCGGTAAAAGATCGTCATGATCAATTTATTAACCGCATGACTCAAATCAATCAAAAATTTGACCTCTTTAAAACCTTCCGTGGTGTCGGCTTATTAATTGGCTGTGAATTGAATGATGCCCATAAAGGCCAAGCAAAGTTGATCAGTAATATTGCTGCAGAGCATGGTTTGATGATGTTAATTGCCGGACTTGATGTAGTGCGGTTTGCCCCTGCGTTAAATATTACCGCGCAAGAAGTTGATACCGGTTTAGATCGCTTAGAAGCCGCGTTCGGAGCTTACCTTAGTCAAGGAGCATAATTATGATGATACTGCGTCCTGCAAGATTGAATGACATTGAATCGATTCTAGCCTTGGCAAAAAGCAGCGGCCCAATGGTGTATACCTTACCTGCGGATCGTGAGGCATTATTGCAAAAAATCGAACGTTCTATTTCAGCATTCGAGCAAGACGTATTTTGTCCTGGAGAAGAGTTTTATTTCTTTGTATTAGAGGATTCAAGGAATAAAAAACTCGTCGGAACCGGCGCGATAAATGCTTTGGCTGGCTATGAAGCGCCGTTTTATGCGTTTCGGAATGACACCTTGATCCATTCATCACGCCAGCTCAATGTACACAGCCGCATCCATGCACTGACACTCAGCCACGATCTCAGCGATCACTCTCAATTGTGTTCGTTCTATGTGCTGCCAAACGTCACCGAGAGTTCGCTGGTCGATCCCTCGGAGCAAGATATTTACCGTCATTGTTTGGAGTTAATTACTTTGGGTCGCTTGTTATTTATGACCACTTACCCGGAGCGATTTTCTCGTGATTGGATGGCGGTATTGCCGGGCGTATTTGATAACAATGGTCGAGCGCCATTTTGGGAGCATGTCGGACGTAAATTCATCAACCTCGATTACCATCAAGTAGAAGAACATCATGGCACTCAAGCCAGCACCTTTATTGCCGAACTAATGCCTCATCATCCATTGTATGTGCCACTTATCGCTCCTGAAGCGCAATCTGTGATGGGACAAAATCACCCTCGCACCGAAAGACAATGTCACTTGTTAAGCGAACAAGGGTTTAACTCAGATAAATACGTCGAAATATTTGATGCTGGGCCTATTTTTACTGCCCCTAGGCATGCGCTTGATATCTGGCAGAAAAAGCAATCTGTCAGCCTAAAAATAAAAGAAAGCATTAATAACAAAATCAAACAAACCCACCGCTATTTAATTGGCATTACCGATAGCCAAGGTTTTCGATCGTGCTTTATTGAAGGTGTATTACAAGGTGAACAATTGCATGTCACTCAAGAACACGCACATCAGGCGCATTTAACTCAAGATCAATCACTCTGGTGTCTCGCTTTGTAAGTAAGCCCGATGTTTATCAGCGAACCCGATCATTACTCGACTATTTGAAAAGCTGTGGCTTCAAATACCAAGAGTAAATTCAAGGAATGAAACCCAATATGATGATAATTAGACCCATTAATATCAATGACAAGCAAGCCATCTTAGATTTTGCCACCAAAACGGGCACCGGCTTTACCTCTCTTCCGCAAAATGAAGAGCGGTTATTAGCGCGATTAACGCGAGTGTTAAATACTTGGACTGGTGATGCTACGCCTGCCGAACAAGGCTATTTGTTTGTTTTAGAAGATACGGATACTCAAAAAGCCGTCGGTATTTGCGGCATTGAAGTTGCTATTGGATTAGATGAACCTTGGTATAACTTTCATGTTGGCACTCAAGTTCACGCCTCGAAAGAGCTTGGTGTTTACACTCAAATGAAGACCTTAGTGCTTACCAATAATCACACAGGCTATAGTGAATTGTGCACTTTATTCCTCGACCCTGACTATCGCGAAAATATGAATGGTCACTTGCTGTCTAAAAGCCGCTTAATGTTCATTGCTCAATTTCAGGATAAATTTTCCGAAAAACTGATCGCTGAAATGCGCGGTATGCACGATGAAAACGATCAATCGCCGTTCTGGGAAAGCTTAGGTCGCCATTTCTTTGCGATTGAATTTAGTCAGGCCGATTACTTAACAGGGATTGGGCAAAAAGCCTTTATTGCTGAGCTGATGCCTAAACATGCCTTATATGTGGATTTCTTAACCGATGAGGCCAAAGCGGTGATGGCAGAAGTGCACCCAAGCACTGCGCCAGCACGCAGAATTTTAGAAAATGAAGGCATGCGCTATGAAGGCTACATCGATATTTTTGATGCCGGGCCGACCCTTGAAGCCTACACCAAAGATCTGCGCGTGGTGCGAGACAGCCAGCATCGACAAGTTCGCATTACCGACCCATCTAATTTAACCGGCAATCACACCATCTTGATGAGCAATGATAAATACCAAGATTTCCGCGCGGTGATTGGTGAGCCATTAATTGATGATACCCATATTTCCATCTCTCTGGCTCAAGCCGAAGCATTAAAAGTGCAAGATGGCGATCCGATCCGATTCGTTCAACTTCATAAACAGGAGAACAACTCATGATACAGCCTTCTCATTTTATCGACGGACAATGGCTAACGGGCAGTGGCATTCATTTTTCCAAACAAAACCCAAGTGATAATGCCACAATCTGGCAAGGTACTGAGGCAAGCGAACAAGAGGTTTCTCAAGCGATCCAAGCCGCCAGAAAAGCTTTTCCATCTTGGGCAAAAACCGAATTGAAGCAACGCATTGAAATTTTAGAGCGTTTTGCACAAGAGTTAAAAAATGAGCACCATCCGTTAGCCGCGATTATTTCCCAAGAAACCGGCAAGCCAGAATGGGAAGCCAGAACCGAAGTGCAAGCCATGATCAACAAGGTGGCGATTTCAATTCAGTCTTATCATGAAAGAACGGGAGAAAAAATCACCCCAATGCCCGACGGACAAGCGGTATTGCGTCACAAACCGCACGGCGTTTTAGCGGTCTTTGGTCCCTATAATTTCCCGGCCCATTTACCTAATGGTCATATTGTTCCAGCATTATTAGCCGGTAATTGTGTGGTGTTTAAACCCAGCGAACTCACTCCTTGGACTGCGCAACGCACGCTAGAAATTTGGCAAAAAGCGGGCCTACCCAACGGGGTTATAAATCTTATCCAAGGCGGCAAAGACACAGGTATCGCGCTCTCAAATCATAATGGTATTGATGGTTTGCTATTCACAGGCAGCGCCAATACCGGTTATCACTTGCACCGCCAACTTGCCGGACAGCCTGAGAAAATTCTGGCGCTTGAAATGGGCGGCAATAATGGATTAATTGTTGAGTCATTCGAGCAACTTGATGCTGCGGTCAATATCGCGATCCAATCCGCTTTTATTAGTGCTGGGCAGCGTTGCACCTGTTCGCGTCGATTATTGGTGCGTGAAGGCGCGCAAGGTGATGCCTTTATCCAACGTTTAGTTGAAGTGAGCCGAGATATTCAAGTCGGAGCATGGAACGCCGATCCTGCGCCATTTATGGGGCCCGTTATTTCCAATCAAGCCGCCGAAAATATGATGACGGTTCAACAACAGCTCTGCGATCTAGGAGCGAAATCCTTACTTGAAATGACAAAACCCACGCCCGATACCGCCTTTCTCACCCCTGGCATTATTGATGTGACTCAAGTGAATGCCCTACCTGATGAAGAATACTTTGGTCCCTTGCTGAGCGTTATTCGCTATCAAGATTTTGATCAAGCGATCGAGATTGCCAATCAAACTCGATTTGGTTTAGCGACCGGTTTAATTTCAACTGAACGCCGCGATTATGACCAACTATTAATTGAAGCTCGCGCGGGTATTGTAAATTGGAATAAACCATTAACTGGCGCATCCAGTAATGCGCCATTTGGTGGGGTTGGCGCGTCGGGTAATCATCGCGCTAGTGCTTATTATGCTGCGGATTATTGCGCGTGGCCGATGGCATCGGTGGAATCGGAAACACTCACAATGCCAGCAAGCAATTTACCGGGTTTACGTTTTTAACTGTGAAATTTTACGTTTCACACAGCACAAGGATGCCGCATGTCAGCATACGAAGTTAATTTTGATGGTTTGGTTGGGCTAACTCACAACTATGCGGGGTTGTCGTTTGGTAATGTCGCTTCAACCTCAAATAAAAATGCCATCGCTAATCCGAAACAAGCGGCGTTGCAAGGGCTATCTAAAATGAAAGCGCTGGCCGACCTTGGCTTCAAACAAGGTGTATTGCCGCCGCAACAACGCCCATGCGTCAGAACACTGCGGTCGTTAGGTTTTAGCGGCAGCGATGCCAACGTATTGCAACAAGCAGCAAAAACAGCGCCGCATCTTCTGGCAGCCGTGGGTTCCGCCTCTTCAATGTGGGTCGCCAATGCAGCAACGGTGTCACCATCTTCAGATACTGCTAATCACAAAGTGCATTTTACCGTGGCGAACTTGAATAATAAGTTTCACCGTGCGATTGAAGCGCCAACCACCAGCAATGCGCTGCAAGCTATTTTTGCCAATCAGCAGCACTTTGAGCATCACGCCGCTCTGCCTCAGCAAAGTATTTGGGGGGATGAAGGCGCAGCCAATCACAACCGTTTATGTTCTGAGCATGGTGCATCTGGAGTCGAAGTGTTTGTTTATGGCTGCCAAAAATATGGCGTCCAAGCTGATGCGAAATACGTCGAACCAACCAAATACCCTGCTCGCCAAACCAAAGAAGCCAGTCAAGCCGTGGCAAGGTTACATCAACTCGATGACAATAAGACCGTGTTTGTACAGCAAAATCCCGATGTGATTGATCAAGGTGTGTTTCATAACGATGTGATTTCAGTCAGCAATGGCAATGTATTATTTCATCATCAACAAGCATTTTTAAATCAAGCTCAGGCGTTTAATGAGATCCACCACAAGCTTGAAAACCTTGGGGCGCAATTTATGCCCATTGAAGTGCCCACCGCGAAAGTCAGTGTGGAGGATGCAGTAAAAACCTATTTATTTAACAGCCAATTACTGACTAAACCCGATGGCAACATGTTAATTGTGGTGCCCGAAGAATCAAAAAATAACCCTCGCGTGTGGCACTACTTAAACGAGCTCATCCAAAGCGGTGGCCCAATCAATGAAGTCCGAGTGTTTAACTTACGCGAAAGTATGTGCAATGGCGGTGGGCCTGCTTGTTTACGCTTGCGAGTGGTGCTTAACCAAGCCGAACTTGATGCCACCAATCCGCAAGCCATGCTCACCGACAGCAATTACACTGCGTTAACCGCTTGGGTAAATAGCCATTACCGCGACCGTTTAAGTGAAGCCGACTTAGCCGATCCACAATTATTAATCGAAAATTATACCGCCTTAGATGAACTGACTAAGATCATGAGTTTAGGCTCAATCTATTCATTTCAATCTTAGCAACATCGCCTGTCTATCTATTTAAATTATGGATAAACAGGCGAAGTGAACATGTTTTATGAAAAGAACCAACAAGGAAGGGTATGTTTGATTTTTTAGCCGAATCACTTGCAGGTGATGATATATCATCCGCGTCTGGAACAATAAAGAGCAGCGCATCGTCGATAAATTGGCACCGCCCAGACACCGGTATTATTGTCTTTGAACCGACTCAAGATGTGAGTGGCAAACCAGATTTAGAACATAGCATTGATAAAGATGTGGTGATCTCGTGCGCCATACACGGCAATGAAACTGCCCCAGTGGAAATTGTTTCTGAGTTAGTACAAGGTTTACTCACCGGACAATACCTTCTCAAGGTTCGTTTAATGGTGATTTTAGGCAACCTGAATGCGATGCGGCTAGGTGAGCGTTATATTGATATCGACTTAAATCGTTTATTTTGTGGCGCTCATGCCAACCATTCGTCCAATCTTGAAACCCTACGTGCAGAAAAATTAGAACAACAAGTCGGTGAATTCTATCAGGCAGAGCCCCAACACTCACGTTGGCATTTTGACTTACATACCGCGATCAAACCTTCCCGTCACATTCGTTTTGGTTTATTGCCTTTTGTTGAGTCAGGGCAATATTGCCCAAGTATGATGAACTGGTTACAAAGCGTAGGATTAGAAGCATTGGTGATCAATCATGCCCCTGCCTCGACCTTTAGTTATTTTACCAGCCATCTATTTAATGCCGAAAGTTGCACCTTAGAACTTGGTAAAGCGCTTCCTTTTGGCAGTAATGATTTAAGCCAGTTTGAAGGCATCCGCAACGGCTTGATCCATTTAATAAACAATAACTTCTCAAGCACCAATCCCGATCAAAAAGCGGTGCCAATCATATATAAAGTGGCACAACAACTGACCAAAGTGACTGACCAGTTTCGCTTTAATATCAATGAAAACAGTCACAACTTCACCGAGTTTAAACAAGGCACCCTACTTGCCAGTGACCAAAACACACTATATATGGTCAAAGAAAATGCCGAGTATCTTTTGTTTCCTAACAGCAAAGTCAAAACAGGATTTCGAGCGGGGTTGATGTTGAAACGAGTGGATACATTAAAGCACTTACTTATTAAAGGTGAAAAAAGCGGCATTGCTGATCATGATTTTGACTCGTTTATCAATGAACTTGATAGCGAGCAGCAGAAAGAAAACCTTTCAGATTAACCCACCAAACTCAACAACCACAATACCAACCACCAAACCATAGTTAAAACCGAGATCACTAAGGTAAAAGCTGAGATGTTCAGCCACACATGAAACGTCCAACCAAGTAGTTCGCTTTGATTGGATAGTAAGTAAATCGAGGCAAACCATGCCGCGCATAATACCGCGCCAACCAGCAGGCCCCCTTTCAATGCGTGTTTAAAATCCGCAGTACTCGGCACGCAATGAAAACACACCAATGAGGCCAATAATAACCACAAGACATTGAGCCAACTGGTGGTCGAAAAAGTAAAAATCTGCCCCCATAACATCAACGCATGCTGCCAAATCGACGAGACCAACTCTAACAATGATGGGGTAAATAAGTGACGGCGACTGGATTCAACTAAGTGAATGTCAAGATGAGTCGCCAGCCCCCATAGTGCCAACATCGCCACCAGCATGGGCGCTATCGCAATAAAGAACATCCCTACCGATTGATATATCGAGCGTCGATTCCAATTATGTTCGACATAACCTAAGCGTCCATCTTGACCAAACTGGAAAAATTTTATCTTGTGAATTTTATGCCTAAACAACAACGCCATCACCGCGTGGGATAACTCATGCAATGGCGTGCCAAACATCGCCGATGCATAAAACATCCCTTTAGACAAAGGACGCTGCGCAATCTTACGCCCAAGCGCACGGCTTAGCCCTTGATGGACAACAATCAGCAGCGTGATAGGGCTAAGTAATAATAGAAAAGCAATCGCGAAAGTCAGCATAAAATGGCATGTAGGTCGGAAGTTAGAAGTAGTGGCATGTTAGCACGGATCAAAGCTGAACTTTTATCACTAAGACTCGAATTTAAGGAACATAAATAGCAGTCGTATTTAATAACTATTGTATTTAATAACAATCGCGTCGAATAACAACTGGGTTCACAATTTGTGAATAGTGTAATTTGATGCTATATTCACATTTAGTGAACCAAGAGGGGTTTTATGCACGTCATATCAAGAAAGCCATTTAGTGATGCATCTCGAAAATATCCTAATGATGCTACCGCGATCGATGCATTATATAAATCATTAAAAAATAACAACTTCTCAAATCCTTTAGAGATGAAAAATGTATACCCTAGTTTAGATGGTAATCCCCCCGAAAAATAACTGCTGGCAAAAGTAGAATTTTCTCGTAATCTAAACGTAGGAGATTCAATATGAAAAAATCACGATACACGGACAGTCAGATCCTCTCCATACTAAAACAAGCTGAAGCAGGCACTCCTGTGCCTGAGCTTTGTCGTGAGCATGGAATGAGTAACGCTTCTTTTTATAAATGGCGTGCAAAATATGGTGGTATGGATGCCTCG
>NZ_JAAUWS010000047.1:0-19859 GCF_014694465.1 Vibrio sp. S11_S32
GCTTACGCAATGATCAAAGCTTTAAATAAACTAACAGGGCTAGGTATGCCTAAAACTTACCGAATTGATTGAAATAATACCATTCTAGTGTTGTCACCTCTAAATTTGAATTACGCAACAAAGCCTAAAAAAACCAGTTCGAGGTGAACTGGTTTTCTTAATATTGCTCACTAATGCTTAATACAATGGCATTTCATCGGCGACATACGGGTTCGACTTTCGCTCTTGTCCAAAAGTCGATTCAGGACCATGACCAGGAATAAAACGCACCTCATTACCGAGTGGCCACAACTTGGTTTTAATGCTGTTAATTAAAGTTTGAAAATCCCCTTTCGGAAAATCCGTACGGCCTATTGCGCCGTTAAATAAAACATCGCCAACAAAGGCAATTTGCGCTGATGGGCTAAATAACACCACATGACCTGGGGTATGCCCTGGAGTATGGATCACTTGCAATCTTTCCTCGCCAAATTCAATACTGTCGCCTTCTTGTAACCATTGAGTTGGCTCAAAAGGATCAATAGGTGGAAAACCAAACATCTGGCTTTGATTCATTAAACCTTGTAGCCAAAATGCATCATCAATATGAGGGCCGATCACTGGCACATTCATTTGCGCTTTTAGCTCTGGCGTGCCACCAACATGATCCAGATGTCCATGGGTTAACACGATTTTTTCAAGTGTGACACCTAAGGTATTAATGATGGTGACTAAGTGCTCAACCTCACCACCGGGATCAACAATCACCCCTTTCATGGTTTGATCGCACCATACGATAGAACAGTTTTGTTGAAATGGAGTGACTGGAACAGATTGATATTGAAGGCTCATAGCAGTAATGTCTTGATAAGAATAGTAGCGAAACTATGACATTTCAGTGTTATTTTTACAAGTGCTTGCTTAACTCTGAGTAGTTACTGAACTCTGAGTAGTTGCTTAGCTCGGGGGACTTGTTTAGCTCGGTATAGCATTCCAATGGTTATCCCATCGAATGGTTGAATTAAATCTCTGAACATCATCGAGGGGCGATCTGGTCACCACTTCACCAGATCCAGAGCTAACAAAAAATTCACCATTGTGCGCCACCACGCCAGAGGCATCGGGTAAGGGCTGTAACTCAAGTAACTTATTTTGCGAAATCGACCAAATACCATAGCAATTACCCGGTGGTGATGTCGCAAGTACATAGTCCCCCACCACCGCAATACTGGCGATATAATGATTAAATCGCGCCCATTGCTCTGGTTCGGCGTTCAAAGAGATTAATTCTCCCTCACCTTGTTGCATTGCAATTAACGCGGGGTAATCATCCGGTTGGCCGCGATATTGTTGGCCACATAAAATTAAGTCATGCTGATCATAACCAAGATGACGAATGCTGAGTTTTTTATCGCCTAATCCTACTTGACTAATGATGCGCCCAGTTTGATCTAATCGGGTTAAGGTCGGTTGCATCGTGTCTAGGTTCAATGCTTCACGACCTTGAGTATGAACCCCACCCACGCCGACCGCATAACTGCCATCATTTAAGCCAATAATTTCATGCGGGCCGATCCCTATCCCATGCCATTCATCGACTTTTTTATAATCTTGTTCAACATCATAAATACCAATTAATCCTTGACTGCTTTGTTTGATCCCTTGGGTTGCCAGCAGAAATTTACCATCCACGCTAAATACACCATGGCCATAAAAATAGCGGTCTGCTTCGGCCTGAATAAGCTGTTTTCTTAAGCCGGTTTGGTAATCAAACACTTGAAAGTAACTGCCAGGGCGACGAGCGAAAGCCACGGCGTCACTAAATCCCATCGTACTTTGCTGACTAATGGCGACGCCGTGCGCTCTTTGAGGCAAAGCAATTTGATAAATAGGATTACCTTGCCAATCAGCCACTACACAATGAAAACGTTGATTAAAGCCAACAGAGTTACCGATTAGCGCAGCCTTATTACTTGGCTTACTGGCGTGATATAACCAAGCCAGTCCACCACAGACGATTCCCCCGCCACCAAGCACGGCTAAGGTTAATAATTGACGCCGCTTAGCATTAAAATCTGTCATGGGATCAATCGCCATCGGTTGAGTTAAATCCAACGACCACGCCCAACTCAACCGCCACTTCATCATGTAATAGGTATTTGATCCGCTCTAATTTATTAAACTGAGTCAGTGCCTGTCGATACCCTTCTTTGGTTTGCAACATCTCAAATAAACTGGCTTGTTTCGGCCATGTGCTGATGGTTTGATCAAACTGTGCTAACAGCCGATCGGCCAATTCACTATGATCTTGCGCTCTTAATTGCGCATCTAATCCTAGCCCTTTCGCCAAATACAATTGACGCAACGCTTGCAGATTACTTGTCATTAAAGCTAACGATTGCTTCGATCGCCACGCCTCGGAAAAGTACGGTCGTGGATGGCCGATTTTTGCTAATGGTCGACTCATCTTTAGCATTAAAAAATCTAATTGATTAGTGAGCAAACCAATATACTCCGCTTGCCACTGACTATCATCATAACCAGACCACGGATTGGATTGCCATTGAGTCGTTATAGTTTGAGCATGATTATGCAAGGTGTCTGTGGTTGCCCTAAGTAGTCCACAGCTGAATTTATCGCCGCTAATTAATGGCGATTGCGCATCAAATAATAACCACTCCAAGCCCGTTACCCCCTGCACCGTCACGCTTTGATTAGCGATACTTTCGGTATTCCATAATGCTTTTTGTTGTAACAGTTGCTGCATTTTTTGACCGGTGATATTTTTCTTATCCGGCCAAAATTGTACATTCCAGCTTAATGCGACCGCTTTGGCTGGCCCTTTTGCCTGACCTTGTAACGGCATCCAAGCTTGCATCATTTCAAGCCATTGTTCTTGTAGTGCTTCTAAACTGAGTCCATTATTCGATTGGCAATATTGTGCGACTGCTGTTTGTAATTTTGCGCTTGACGTTGAAAAGCCTTGTGCAAACTCGAGTTCTAATTGATGTACCTGTTGCTGGCTATTTTTAGGCTTCGATGACGCAATCTGCTGGGTTTTAATATTGCCAGTTGTATCCGATAAATAAGCGTAATAAAGACCGCCTCCGACCAAACAAGCACACACTGCAATGATGATACGTTTCAACATAAATCCAGTTCTCTATAGGGAATTTAAAAAGTCGGTCAAGGCGTCGCGATCGGCTTTGCTTAAATTAAGCACTTGTTCTTTGGCCGATTGAGCTTCACCACCATGCCACAATACCGCTTCCATTAAGTTACGCGCCCGTCCATCGTGTAAGAAATAACTGTGTCCGTTCACTTCTTCGGTATAGCCAATGCCCCACAAGGGTGGTGTACGCCATTCTGAGCCTGTGGCTAAAAATTCAGGTCGGTTATCCGCTAAACCTTCGCCCATATCATGCAATAACAGATCGCTATAAGGATGGATGGTTTGATTGGACAGCGATGGTAATTCATCACTCTGCGCCGTTTTGATTTCTGGAGTATGACAAGACGCACAGCCCACATTTTCAAATAGTTGTTGCCCGCGTATCACGCTTGGATCTGTGGTATTTCTGCGGATCGGCACCGCTAAATGTTGCGAATAAAACTCGACAAATTTTAAGATTTTATTGCTAACTTCATAATCTTCGGTTGAATTCACCTTATTCGCAGCGGCATTATTGGCGCGATTCCCATTTGGCATTTCGGCGCAAATTGTTTGTTGCGGTGAACAGTTTTCATGCGGAAATAAAGCACTGGTTAAGCCAAGATCGCCATTAAACGCCCCTGCATCTTGTTGAATCGCGCTAGGTTGCCCTGCTTTCCAACCAAATCGTCCCACTTGAGTGGATTTTGTTTGCACATCCCAGACTTGATTTAACTTACCTGAAATACCTTTATTATCGCGCTGTTGCTGGTCAGCGATATTCTGCAGCGTTTCAACCGAGATAGATTCAAGTAACCCTAAACCTATCATTGGCGGCGCAATGCGAGCCGATAACATGGTATCTGGATGCAATTCTCCGTAATTGAGATCATGCAACTTGATGCTAGGTTTTCTTAATTCAATTGTTTCACCATCACTAAAACGGACATTAAACTTGCTATATTCAATCTTAATTTTGCCTTCCGGTTTAGCGTTTGGAATGGCAAAATCTTCCAGCTGATCGCCATACATAGGTTCAGGGATCACCCCAGATATGACCAATTGTTGTTTTTGCTTTGCCGTCAGGGCTGGAATACTCAACCGGACCAACATCGAAACCGCTTGGTCTTCTCCCTCTTCAGGTGGATGCCCTCGACCATCTTTAATATGGCAATTTTGGCAACCATTTGTATTAAAAAGTGGCCCTAATCCATCTCTTGCATCCGTGGTCGCTGGCGCGGCGACCCAAGGGTTACGAAAAAAACTATTCCCGACACTAAAATCCAACCGTTTCGATAATGGCAGATTATTAGCCGGCATAGAAAAAGCATTACTGCCTTGTTTATTGGTACTGGTATCGCCGCCAGATTTGATACCGTACGCCAAAGCGGTTGATGGCAGATAAAGTGCAAAAATGAGGGCAAAGATTGTACGTTTATGGGGTTTAGATATAAGTGTTACTGGCATCGTGGGCATCGTGGGCATCGTGGGCATCGTGGCTTTCATGGTACATCCTGTAAGGGCTCAGAAAAGACGAGCCCTAATCCATTGTTCTCTCATCCGAAAATACAATCACCGAATGTGAGGTCCTTGAAAAAAAATTAAAATTCGTGATCCGCGTTATCAGGGCTAAGGCTCGTAATACCAATCACAGCCGCCGCTTTTTCAATCGCTTCCGTTTGTTTGACTAACGCTTGAATCGAGTCATTGACTAACGCATTGCCAGCTTTATTGTTTGAAGCAATAAGTTGGTCAAAGTGTTGGTTATTTTGCTCGGCAGAATCCACTAACTTATGCACTTGATCTCGAGTACTCTCAAATTGTGTCGCGATCTGTTTTGCCGCTGCCGCATCCTTACTGGCTACAAGATCTTTAATACTTGCGCCTGTTACAACAGAGCCATCAACACGAGTATAACTGCCGTTAAATACGTTATAGATACCCAGTTCATTATAGTAATGCGAGTTATGAGTATTATCAGAGAAACAATCATGCTCATCTTCGGTTGAATTGGCTTCTAACGCCACTTTCATACGTTCGCCAGCCAGCTCTCCTAGCGATAATGACCCCATACCAAACAGCATTTTACCAATGCCATCTCGTGCCGGTTGGCTGAGCAACTGACTACGATAATTGTCTTTTTCCTTGCCATCCCACTGAGCTTTCATCCAATCTAAATCTTGCACTAACAATTGAGACGCCGCTTCAAGGTATTGAGCACGACGATCACAGTTGCCATTAGTACATTGCTTGCCACTGGCAAAATCCGTATAAGGACGCTCACCGGCTCCGGCTTGAGTGCCGTGTAAATCTTGTCCCCATAGCAGGAATTCAATTGCATGGTAACCAGTAGCAACGTTTGCCTCCGAGCCCGCGAGTTCATTTAAACTGGCTAATAACTCTGGCGTAATTTTAGTTGCATCAATTTTATCACTACCAACTTGAATTGATTTATTAGCAATAATATTGGCTTGAGCGCCTTCATTACCTAATTCAAAGTGGTAACCTTTGGCGACATAATCAATTAAACCTTCATCAAGCGGCCAAGCATTAAGTTGCCCTTCCCAATCATCCACAATGGCATTACCAAAACGGAATGTTTCTGATTGCTGATAAGGAACACGCGACGCAAGCCAAGCGGTGCGTGCTTGGTTAAGCGCTTGTTGAGATGGGTTTTGCACTAGTGCTTGAATCAAGGCTTGTAATTTCTGCGCGGTAATATGAGCATCGTCAAATACGGCGTAAGCTAAATCAGCATAATTTTCGACCACTTGTTGCTCAGTAACAGCGCTTTGAGATCCAGCCGCCCAAGTCATTGGACTGGCAAACATAAGAGCAGAAATAACGGCAATGCGAGGAGTTGCAGAGGTAAACATAATTCTTCCTTGATAGAAGCTAATGGCAATCATTATCATTAAGATTAATCAACGGGAATAATACTTATTTACCATATTTTTACAACCTTGTTTTTACTTAATATGCTAATTTTCTGCGTTGTCGCAACAAATTTATACCAATCCCATACATTTAATGATAATTCAAACTTGAGAACAGAGAAAAGTATCAAAGACCATGGATGTCCTTTGCTCAAGTGCCCAAGGACGGATCAGCGTCTTTTCACCGTATTCAAATTGATCAAACCTTAAATGGAAATGGAAATGGTATTAGTGTTCGTTGCCAAAATTAGGTACAAAAAAACCGCTATCTCGTGAATAAGATAGCGGCGTTTTAGTGATGACGGTGATAAACACATCGTCAAATCAATCGAATTTTAAGCGGTGTTTACCATGTGAAGCTTTGGCTTTTAAGTAGCTTTCATTGCCGCTTTTCAAATGCACATGAGTTGGGATAACTTCTTCTAGTTCAATGCCAAACTCTTGTAGCTCTTTCATTTTTTTAGGGTTATTGGTGATCAATTTAATTTTATCGATCTGTAAGGCTTTAAGCATCTGCGCCGCTTCTGAAAAATCGCGCAAATCATCCCCAAAACCTAAATGATTATTGGCTTCATAGGTATTCATACCTTCACTTTGCAGGCGATACGCATCAATTTTATTGTACAAGCCAATACCACGGCCTTCTTGGCGTAGATATAATAAGATCCCGCCTTGCTCACCCATTTTATTAATGGTTTCATCCAGCTGTTCACCACAATCACAACGAGATGAATGGAAAACATCACCGGTTAAACATTCTGAATGCATACGAACTAATGGCGTTTGATCTTGTTTATCGGCTTGCTTAAAGATGATAGCAATATGTTCTTTGTCGGTTTTCAGATGGTGAAATGACAATATTTCGGCATTAATATCACTATTAACACCCACTTTTAGGTCGACTCTGGCACGCACTTCAGCCATTTTGCTCTCTCTTATTCATTAGTTCTGCTGCGCAATATTATTTCCTTAAACACTCTGAGACACAAGTAAAGTTAAGGTTAATGATGCAAATAATTATTGTTATAATATAACATCTAAATCTGCATTCAAGTAAAAACACAGTATTTTAGTCAGACATTCAATAACGGTATAAAATTTAAACAAAAAAAAGCCGAAGATCGAAATCTTCGGCTTTCATTTCAAATAACAAATGAAGAGTTAATAATTACTCTTGATCTGTGTCTTGGGTATCGTCATCTTGCGCCGCTGGAGCATCTGAAGCCTCTTGCGTATTGATCGTGTTTTCAGCATCGAGTTCAGAGCCTTCTTCACCATCAATAATCGCGTTTTCGTCTTCTTCAATCTCTTCAATGCGTTGTAATCCGACTACTTTCTCTTCTTCAGAAGTACGGATCAACGTCACGCCTTGAGTATTACGACCTACTTGGCTCACTTCCGATACGCGAGTACGAACTAATGTACCGGCATTGGTGATCATCATGAACTCATCGGCATCGAGAGCTTGAACCGCGCCAACAACTTGGCCGTTACGCTCAGACACTTTAATCGATACCACACCTTTGGTGCCACGACCTTTGGTTGGATATTCAGTGATAACGGTACGTTTGCCATAACCATTTTCAGTTACGGTTAATACGTCGCCACCTTCATTCGCAGGGATGATAAGTGAGACCACTTGATCGCCTTCTGCTAAACGAATACCACGAACACCCGAGGCAGTACGTCCCATTGCGCGAACATGTTCTTCACTAAAGCGAACCACTTTACCCTCTTTCGAGAACAACATGATTTCATCAGTACCAGAAGTAATATCGACGCCGATTAATGAATCTTCTTCACGTAGGTTAACCGCAATAAGACCGTTAGCGCGCACATTAGCAAAGCTGGCGAGCGAGGTTTTCTTAACGGTACCGTCACCGGTTGCCATAAAGATAAATTTATCTTCAGTAAACTCGGTTACAGGAAGGATCGCAGTAATACGCTCGTTCTCTTCTAGCGGTAGAATGTTCACAATTGGCTTACCACGCGCAGTACGTGTCGCATGCGGCAATTGGTAAGTCTTCAAGCGGTACGTTTTACCACGGGTTGAGAAGCAAAGAATATTGTCATGGGTATTAGCAACGAGCAGACGTTCGATGAAATCTTCATTCTTCATCTTAGTCGCACTCTTACCTTTACCGCCACGGCGTTGTGCTTCGTAATCGCTTAGAATTTGGTACTTAACGTAACCTTCATGTGACAAGGTAACCACTACATCTTCACGCGCAATCAGCTCTTCCATGTCGATATCATGGCTGGCTGCGGTAATTTCAGTGCGACGCTCATCACCAAAGCCTTCACGAACCGCTTCAAGTTCTTCGCGGATCACTTCCATCAAACGCTCTGTGCTTGAAAGGATGTGAATAAGTTCTGCGATTTCATCAAGTAACGCTTTGTATTCGTCCAAGATTTTATCGTGTTCTAAACCAGTTAAACGGTGTAGACGCAATTCTAGGATTGCTTGGGCTTGTTGCTCGGTTAAGAAGTACTCGCCATCGCGGATACCGTATTGATCTTCTAACCAATCAGGACGCGCAGCATCGGTCCCTGCACGCTCAAGCATGCCAGCAACATTACCTAACGGCCAACCGCGAGCCACTAAACCAATTTTTGCTTCAGCAGGGGTGGGTGCGTTTTTGATAAGTTCGATAATTTCATCGATGTTGGACAATGCTAGCGACAAGGCTTCAAGGATATGAGCACGGTCACGAGCTTTACGCAATTCGAAAATAGTACGACGTGTCACCACTTCGCGGCGGTGATCAACGAAACACTTAATCATTTCTTTTAGGTTGAACAGTTTTGGCTGGCCGTTATCCAGTGCAACCATGTTCACGCCGAAAGTCGTTTGCAGTTGAGTTTGTGAGTAAAGGTTATTAAGAACAACTTCACCCACTGCATCACGCTTACATTCAATCACAATACGCATGCCGTCTTTATCTGACTCATCACGTAGTGCGCTGATACCTTCAACTTTTTTATCTTTTACTAGCTCAGCGATTTTTTCAATCACGCGAGCCTTGTTCACTTGATATGGAATTTCAGTAACAATAATGGTTTCGCGACCATTTTTTTCCACATCAATATGCGCTTTTGAACGCATGTAAATTTTACCACGACCCGTTTTATAAGCATCGACAATGCCTTTACGACCACTGATCAACGCAGCGGTAGGGAAATCAGGGCCTGGAATGTATTGCATTAACTCATCAATAGTCACATCTTCATTATTGATGTAAGCCAAGCAACCATCGACCACTTCACCTAAGTTATGTGGTGGAATGTTAGTTGCCATACCAACGGCAATACCAGATGAACCATTGACTAATAAGTTCGGGATTTTGGTTGGCATAACCGCAGGGATTTGTTCCGTGCCGTCGTAATTATCAACGTAATCAACCGTTTCTTTATCAAGGTCGGCAAGCAGTTCGTGTGCAATTTTCGACATGCGAACTTCGGTGTAACGCATTGCGGCTGCAGAATCACCATCGATAGAACCAAAGTTACCTTGGCCATCTGCTAGCATGTAACGTAAGGAGAATGGTTGGGCCATACGAACGATGGTGTCATAAACCGCACTATCACCATGTGGGTGATATTTACCGATCACGTCACCAACGACACGAGCGGATTTTTTATAAGGCTTATTCCAATCGTTACCAAGCACGTTCATCGCGAACAAAACGCGACGGTGAACCGGTTTAAGACCATCGCGCACATCAGGAAGTGCACGACCTACGATGACGGACATCGCATAATCTAAATACGAACTTTTCAGCTCGTCTTCAATATTTACTGGCGTAATTTGTTTAGCTAAATCGCTCATAGAGCCATTATCCCTCTATTCTTTTTGATCGCATGATTTATATAAAAAGCCAAAACTAGCTTTAAAATAGCGACACGCACAAGGGTTAAAAATATAACACATAAAACCGATTTTCGGCATCTATTTCATGTCGGTTTTAAGCACTTGATAGCAACTTCTCGCTTTAACTGTTGAAAAATTAAACTGGATTGGAATTTATCTCATTTATCAAACCCATCTTGCTCTATTTGTCACTTTCTTCTTTGCTGATTTTGTTGCTCTCTTATTCCTGATATAGTAACAATCATCTTAATTGTTAAAAGAACAGACCAATATGACGACCACACAAAACGTTGATCCAGCTGAAATCAAAAAATTTGCCGATATGGCTTCTCGTTGGTGGGATCTTGATGGCGAGTTTAAGCCTCTACATCAAATTAACCCTCTGCGTTTAAACTTCATCTTAGATAATGCTGATGGCTTATTTGCGAAGACAGTGCTTGATGTGGGTTGTGGCGGCGGTATTTTAGCAGAAAGCATGGCCAAACAAGGCGCGGAAGTCACAGGCCTTGATATGGGCGCAGAGCCGCTTGAAGTCGCACGCTTACATGCGCTTGAAACCGGAACAACCCTGACTTATATCCAAAGCACAATTGAAGATCATGCCGAGCAACACCCCGCCAGTTATGATGTCGTCACTTGTATGGAAATGCTGGAACATGTTCCCGACCCACTATCGGTGATCCAAGCGTGCGCTAAATTAGTCAAACCTGGCGGCCATGTCTTTTTCTCAACTTTAAACCGCAATATCAAATCCTATTTATTTGCCATTGTGGGCGCAGAACAAGTGATGAAATTAGTGCCTAAAGGTACTCATGAACACGCCAAGTTCATCCGTCCTTCAGAATTACTTAAAATGGTTGATAGCACACCACTACAAGAACAATCGATTACCGGTTTAGGCTACAACTTATTAACCGATACCTATTCTTTGGGGAAAAATGTCGATGTGAACTATATCGTTCATACTCAATTCATCCAATAAACCTTTCCTTTCTCTCCTATTATTTTGTATGAAATGCTGACCTAAAATGTTGGCTTTCATACATTGACATTTCATAAAAATGTGCTTGATCGCGCATAAATAAATCGATCTTTTTTCTGATCAAATCCCATCAAAGATCAAGCGATTTATTTTTTTGTGCGTCTA
Source organism: Vibrio sp. S11_S32 (assembly GCF_014694465.1). Lineage (NCBI taxonomy): Bacteria > Pseudomonadati > Pseudomonadota > Gammaproteobacteria > Vibrionales > Vibrionaceae > Vibrio > Vibrio sp. S11_S32. The sequence goes on from NZ_JAAUWS010000047.1 coordinate 11,085, forward strand.
CTTTGACAACACTTTTCAACTTGCTTTTGTAGCGATCCAAGTAATACATAATTGTATAGGTTAGTGGCTACTTACTGAAAAAAATCTATCCCTGAGTTATCCACAAGCCATAGCGATGTCTCGACTTGAAAACAGAAGCATTTCGCACTATCTTGTAGCCATTCGAGCAAGTGGCACCATATATAGTGTTTTGTCACTTTTCTTATCACTAAGCAACATAAACAAAAGCTCGCACATTTTTAACACCTCACAGTATCGTAGCTGCGTACCATTTATAGTTAGGGAACTCATACTAGAATGAATCAACAATTGACAGTCACCAAGCGTGATGGACACAAAGAAAGAATTGATCTTGAAAAGATCCACCGCGTGATCGCATGGGCCGCAGAAGATCTTGATAATGTTTCCGTTTCGCAAGTCGAATTAAAAGCTCATATCCAATTTTATGATGGCATTACCACTTCTGATATTCATGAGACTATCATTAAGTCGGCTGCTGATCTTATTTCAGAGCAAACCCCTGACTATCAATACCTAGCAGCACGTTTATCGGTTTTCCATTTGCGTAAGAAAGCCTACGGCGAGTTTGAGCCACCAGCATTATATGATCATGTGGCAAAACTGGTTGGCATGGGAAAATACGATAAGCATTTGTTAGAAGACTATAGCGTTGAAGATTTTAACGCGATGGATGATTTTCTCGATCATAACCGTGACATGAACTTCTCTTACGCCGCGGTTAAGCAGTTAGAAGGTAAGTATTTCGTACAAAACCGTGTGACGAAAGAAATCTACGAAAGCGCCCAGTTTTTGTATATTTTAGTGGCAGCGTGTTTGTTTGCTAAATACCCAAAACAGACGCGTCTTGATTACATTCAGCGTTTTTATGATGCGGTGTCTACTTTTAAGATCTCACTACCTACCCCTATTATGGCGGGTGTACGTACTCCTACTCGCCAATTTAGCTCGTGCGTATTAATTGAGTGTGGCGACAGCTTAGACTCAATCAACGCAACCGCGAGTTCAATTGTGCGTTATGTTTCTCAACGTGCGGGAATTGGTATTAATGCGGGTCGTATTCGTGCTCTCGGGTCTGAGATCCGCAATGGCGAAGCCTTCCACACTGGTTGTATTCCATTTTATAAATACTTCCAAACCGCAGTAAAATGTTGCTCACAAGGCGGCGTTCGTGGCGGCGCGGCAACCATGTTCTACCCACTTTGGCATGGTGAAGTCCAATCTTTATTAGTACTTAAAAACAACCGTGGTGTTGAAGAGAACCGTGTTCGTCACATGGATTACGGCGTTCAGCTTAATAAATTAATGTACTCTCGCTTAATTAAAGGCGGCCACATTAGTTTGTTCTCCCCTTCTGATGTTCCTGGTTTGTACGATGCTTTCTTTGAAGACCAAGCCAAGTTTGAACAGCTGTATGTACAATACGAAGCCGATACATCGATTCGCCGTGAAACGGTTAAAGCAGTTGAGTTATTCTCGTTATTAATGCAAGAACGAGCCTCAACTGGTCGTATCTACATTCAAAACGTCGATCACTGTAATACTCATAGCCCGTTTGACCCAAGTGTGGCCCCAGTTCGTCAATCTAACTTATGTCTTGAGATTGCTCTGCCAACTAAGCCTCTAAGCAATGTTGATGACGATGAAGGCGAAATTGCATTATGTACGCTTTCTGCCTTCAACTTAGGTGAAATCAAACAACTGAGCGATTTTGAAGACTTATCGGATCTGGTTGTTCGCGCATTAGACGCCCTACTCGATTATCAAGATTACCCGCTGCCAGCGGCGCGTAAAGCCACCATGAACCGTCGTACCTTAGGGGTTGGCGTGATCAACTATGCGTATTATTTGGCTAAAAACGGGGTGAAATATTCAGATGGCAGCGCCAATGGTCTGACTCACCGCACGTTTGAAGCGATGCAATATTACCTTCTAAAAGCCTCGGTAGAACTCGCCAAAGAAAAAGGCGCGTGTCCGGCATTTAACGAGACCACTTATTCGCAAGGTATCTTGCCAATTGATTCTTACAAAAAAGATTTAGATGCGATTTGTAATGAACCTTTGCACCTTGATTGGGAAGCGCTACGCACCGAGATCACCACTCATGGTTTGCGTAACTCAACCTTAACTGCATTGATGCCATCAGAGACGTCATCACAAATCTCTAATGCAACCAATGGTATTGAGCCTCCACGCGGTTTTGTATCGGTTAAAGCTTCTAAAGATGGTATTTTGAAACAAGTAGTTCCTGAATATCAGGCTTTGAAAAATCAATACGAATTATTGTGGAAGATCCCGTCTAACGATGGCTACCTGCACTTAGTCGGTATTATGCAAAAATTCATCGATCAATCGATTTCAGCCAATACTAACTACGATCCAAGTGTGCAAGCCAATGGCAAAGTACCGATGAAGTTGTTATTAAAAGATTTATTAACCGCCTATAAATTTGGTGTCAAAACATTGTATTATCACAACACCCGTGATGGTGCGAGCGACGACCAAGGTGAAAACGGCACTGTGGTTGAGCAAGACGATGACTGCGAAGGCGGTGGTTGTAAGATCTAAATCTATTTATTTATAGCCTGCGATTTTTGTTGCAGGCTGTTTTCATTAAATCGCCTCTAAACTCACCGCTTAATATCCGGTGTTTTAGAAGGTAGAACGGCAATGTATTTTCTGGTTCAGATGAAAAGCAAGCAAGGTTTTATCTCACCCGTAAATAACACTGTCTTTGAGTAGTGTTTGGCTATTCATTCAAGAGGTTAACATGGCATACAGTATTTTTAATCAAAACAAAAATGATCAATTAAAAGAACCTATGTTTCTGGGTCAATCGGTTAACGTCGCGCGTTACGATCAACAAAAATTTGAGATTTTTGAAAAGTTAATTGAAAAGCAGTTAAGCTTTTTCTGGCGTCCTGAAGAAGTGGATGTTTCTAGTGACCGTATCGATTACAACAAATTGCCTGATCACGAAAAACACATTTTCATCAGTAATTTAAAATACCAAACTTTGCTCGATTCTATCCAAGGCCGCAGCCCAAACGTTGCCCTATTACCACTTGTTTCTTTGCCAGAACTTGAAACTTGGATTGAGACATGGTCATTCTCAGAAACCATTCACTCACGCTCTTACACTCATATTATTCGTAATATTGTTAACGATCCAAGTGTGGTATTTGACGATATCGTTGAAAATGAACACATCGTAAAACGTGCTAAAGATATTGCCCATTATTACGACGAACTTATCCGCCTAACTAATGATTACCATCGTTACGGTGAAGGTAATCACGTTCTTAATGGCGAGAAAGTCAATGTCAGCCTAATGGCACTGAAGAAGCAACTTTATCTTTGCTTAATGTCGGTTAATGCTTTAGAAGCGATTCGCTTTTACGTTAGTTTTGCTTGTTCATTTGCGTTTGCGGAACGTGAATTGATGGAAGGCAACGCTAAAATCATTAAATTAATTGCTCGTGATGAAGCGCTTCACCTAACGGGTACTCAACACATGTTGAATATTTTGCGTAATGGTCAAGATGACTTTAGCTTTATGCAAATTGCCGAAGAGTGCAAACAAGAATGTTTTGACCTGTTTAAAGAAGCAGCAGAGCAGGAAAAAGAATGGGCCGATTACCTATTTAAAGACGGCTCAATGATTGGTTTGAATAAAGACATTCTTTGCCAATACGTTGAGTACATTACCAATATTCGTATGCAAGCGGTTGGTTTAGGTATTGCTTACCCAGAAGCAACCTCTAACCCTATTCCGTGGATCAATGCTTGGTTGTCTTCAGATAACGTCCAAGTGGCGCCACAAGAAGCAGAAATTAGCTCATACCTCGTTGGCCAAATTGATAATGAAATTGATGCCGATGACTTTGGAGATTTTGAGCTGTAATCGCTCTTATTGCTTATGAAAAAAATGCAAGTCAACCAAGCGACGTTACTCGAAACCAATAGCAATACCACTTTGTTAGAAGCGATGGAAAGTGAAGGGTTACAACCTGAATTCCAATGCCGTGATGGACATTGTGGTGCCTGTAAATGTGAATTGGTTTCGGGTGAAGTAGAATACGTTGGCTTTGCATTAGCTTTTACTCACCCGAAAGAAATTTTGCCTTGTATCTGCAAGGCAAAAACCGATTTAGTGTTAGATAAAGTGCGCTATCAAGCCATCAAGCAACGTGCTTAGAGAGCAAACTGCGCGCTTAAATTTCAATCTTATTCACACATTCAAAATAACCATATTGCCCGATAACCTTGAGATCGGAGGCTTGTCTACGCAACATATCCAATAACACCATAGTGACTATCACTTGTTTTGCGATCAATGGATAGTCGCGTTTAAATGTCACTTGCTGCGCCCATGCCCCCTGCTCGGTGCTCAAGGTCAATGCTATGCTGCCATCTTCTAGCCAGAAATTGGCCAAACTAACGTCTGCTTGGGTGTCTTGTCGATACTCTGCACACAACAATACACTGTCTGCCAACTCTGCTAATTTCGGCGCTTGATTATCCACGATACTTTGCTGGAAAACGCTAGATTGAGCATCATCAGGCCCTGTAGGTCCTGCGCGATACATTTGACGGGCTAATTCACCGCCCGTCACTTGCTCTAATATCGACAACTGCCATTGTTGGCTTTGCAGTGCATCCACCACTCCATTAGTAAGTGGTTTATCAATACCCACCACATTATCGATTAAAATATCGGCGATCTGCTGCACAATCTCGTTCAACTCAGGGTGTCGAACTGGACAAAATACTTTCACTTCGATAAACGGCAAATAAGAGCGATAACCGAGCGAAAAACCTTGCGGTAATGTCAGTGATTTAAGTGAATCGGCAATACTCGACTCCCCTAACCCCAACACATAAATCTTATGACACGCTTGCTGCTCCACACTTGGGTAGAGTTGGTGCAATAACGGCAGGATTTCATCTGTGACCATACGCTTAAACTCAAACGGGACACCGGGAGTAAACATAATTAAGGCATCATTCAAACGCATACTAAAACCACAGGCCGTTCCCACCGGATTATCAATGATCTCGGAGCCTATAGGTAACATGGCTTGTTTGACATTACTTGGTGCCATTGGCCGACCTAACGATGCAAAATATCCTTCTATATTCTCAAGCCACTCTTGCTTCAACTCTAATTCAACCCCTGCCGCCTGAGCCATAGCCTGGGCGCTCATATCATCACTAGTTGGCCCTAAACCACCGTTGACGATCACCACATCACTGCGCAGACTTAAGGCCGTAATTTCAGCCACCAAGCCGTCAAGTTGATCGCCTACCGTGGCGCGATAATCCAAGCCAAATCCATGCTGAAAGAATTGCTCTCCAAGCCAAGAGGCATTGCTATCCACGATGTCACCATGCAGTACTTCTTCTCCGGTACTTAACATCGATATCTTCATTTATATTTTCCCTTTTTTGATATTCATCGGCACAAGATCTCATTCACCACTACGAGGCACTATCCACTTGCATTCACTGCAATCATAAGTAATGATCTGCGGCAAAATTGGCGTTACAATGCGGCGTTATTTATAACTTACATCATTCATAATGAGGATCATAACGTTTGAGAAGCCAGAAACTGCGGGGGCTAACATCTTACTTATTAGCAATGTTCACTTGCGTTTCGACCTCAGCAAGCGCACTTGAATACTCTGCGTCGCTTGTTTCTCCGGTAAGTTGCAATAACACCACCTTACTCTCTAATTATTGCCAACCCAACCAACAATACACTTTATCGCTCAATTCTAAACCAATCAACGACGACAAAGATATTAATTCAATTCCCCCACGCTACCTAACCATCAGTGACGGCAAAGATTGGGATTATTTACTCGGTCAAACTTATACCTTCTTCGGTTTAAGCCTAGCAGCTGTCGGTTTAATGACTTTATTGCCTGAAGGAGTAACTCATTGGGATAGTGACCAGCGTTCTTTCGACAGCCTAGGCCAGAAATGGAAAGATAATGTCTCGCAAGGTCCAGTATGGGATAACGATTCATTTTACCTTAATTACATTATGCATCCCTACTTTGGCGGAGTTTATTATACCGTTGCACGTCACTCTGGTTTTAATGGCTTTGAATCCTTTTTGTACTCTTTTACTATGTCGACCTTTTTTTGGGAGTATGGGGTAGAAGCGTTTGCCGAAGTGCCATCGTGGCAAGATATTATTGTGACCCCAATCTTAGGTTCCTTGGTGGGTGAAGGTATGTATCAAGCGGAACAATACATCGCCTTTGAAAATGATGGTGAACTGCTCGGCTCTGAAACAGTCGGAACCATCAGTTTGTTTTTATTAAACCCAATTGGCCATATTCATTATTGGTTTATCGGTGATGATGAGAGTAATAGTGAGTTATCGTTAACGAGCGACCCGTCTTTAAGCTATCCCAAAACCAATTTACTCAACCACAATACCAGCCATTATGCAGGTAATGAATTTATTGGTATGACGTTTAAATATCATTTTTAATCAATTTTTTTGCCTCGCTTCACTCTATTTCTTTACAAAGTATCTAAACTTATCTTAATAACTCAATTGAGTTCCATCTCGTTTGGTCATTAAAGGAGAACATTATGATGCAAACATTCATTGTTAATTTTGCAGGTCAAACCTCCCCGCCGATTATTCATCAACTGGCTAAAATCACCCATGAAAATGGAGGTAAGTGGCTGGTGTCAAAAATCAATTATCTGGATGAACAAGTCTCTGGGCTGATCAAAATAAAAATGCCAACACAACATATTGAGGCTGTGAAAGATGCCTTTACTCAACAAAAAGGTCTGACTGTTTATTTTGCCGATTCCACTGATTGTAGCGAAGAAAAGACATCCGATGACCAACAAAACAACCTGTATAACATGCGAGTCGATGCAGAAGATCGAGGTGGGATTGTGCATGATATTTCCCAAACCGTTGAAACGGAGCATGGGCAGATCATCAACATAGAAAGTAATCGCGTATTTTTAGCCGATAGCCTTGGGGTCAGTGCCAGCATGTTTAGCTCACATTTAACCGTAACTCTGCCCACTGCCACCAATATTCAAGATGTGATCTCAGAATTGGAAACCTTGGGCATGCAAGCCAATGTGGTTAAAAAGAGCAAGGCGAAACAGAGTTAATTCGCTCGCAGATCTAAAAGCTTGATGCTTCATTGCCAAGCGCCGATAAATCAAAGCAGATCTCACCGGCAGGTTTAAGACTAAAGGTGACTTTGTTTTGGTGCGTTCCTGTTTCATCTAAATTGGTGCAGGGACTGAATACAAACCAGTCATAACGATATTGCAGTGCATATTGATTGCCTTGAATATGCACAACTTCTTGTAGTGTTATACCGTTATCATTCATCGCGCGCGGGTCAATATAATCAAGGTTAGGAATAAGCTGGCGTTCAAATTCGGCTTGTTGCGCCACTAAAGCCGCCATTAGTTTCTCTACATTTGTTTTATCTTCGATCTTAAAAATAGCGTCTAATTTTATTTTCATCTTATCCCCTGAGCTTTAGTTTATTTGATGGTATTGCACTAGCTGACCGACCATTGTGACAATGATCGCTTAAAATCCTCGTAACCAAACTCATTTAATTTTTGAATATCCCCATTGCTACGCTGGCAATACACACTTGGCATTTTTAAGCCATTAAACCAGTTCAGTTTGACCATGGTATAACCGGCGCTGTCTAAGATATGTAGTCGTTGACCAATGTTTAATGGTTGCTCAAATTTAGCCACACAGAATTGATCTCCTGCCAAACAAGAGCATGACCCTATCACATATTCAAATTCACCAAACTGGGATGCTTCACCAATACTAGCAGGTTCATTATAGATCAAGGTATCAAGTCGATGCGCTTCGGTGGCGAATCGACAATAGCGGTTTGCATGCCGTTCTCTACGATATCCACCACCGTCACCACCAGATCCGCCGTATTGGTAATAATTGCTTCACCCGGCTCTAAATACAATTTCACGCTATGTTTTTCGCTAAAATGTTTGAGTGCTTGCGCCAGTTTTTCTAACTCATAATCCGGCCAGGTAAAAAACAGCCCACCGCCTAAGCTAACCCAATCCAGTTTGTCTAAATACTCACCAAATTGATGTGAGATGTCATCAAGCAGCGCAATAAAATCATCGGCTGATTTATTCTCACAGTTGATATGAAACATCACCCCATCAAGGCTATCAAATAACGAGGGTGAGAGTTGTTGTTGCTGTACTCCTAAGCGTGAGAACTGACGCGCAGGATCGGCTAAATCTTGCCCTGCGCGGCTCACTCCCGGATTTAAACGCACCCCTATCGAGGCTTTACCTTCCACTAAGTGACGATAGGCTTGCAACTGGCTCAGCGAATTGAAGATCATCTTATCGCAGATATCAACCACCGCTTTCACGTCATCTTCACTGTAACCAACACTATAAGCGTGAGTTTCTTTGCCAGCCCCCCTACCACCAAACGTCTCATAACCTAATTGCACCTCAAAAGGGCCACTGCTGGTGGTGCCATCAAGATAAGGTTTCATGATGTCAAATACGCCCCAAGTCGAAAAACACTTGAGGGCTAATACCAATTTAACGCCACTTAGGGCTTTTAATTTCGTGCATTACAAATGGCAATTACACTTCGTAAGCCTCAAAGAGGCTTACTTTTCCATAGTGATAGAGGCTCACAGTACACCAGCAGTTCATTTCAGCACCTGTTAACGAGAAATGGCATCACATCAT
>NZ_JAAUWS010000048.1:0-19731 GCF_014694465.1 Vibrio sp. S11_S32
CAACATGGCTGAAAGCTTAATACTTGAGCGGCGAAGGGAACGAACATTTCCAAGGTCGGTTAAGCCAAGGCCGCAGAAGTATGCCAGAAATAAAAAAACCGTTCACCCTTAAGTGAACGGCATTACTAAATAACACCATAATTATTAAGCAGAATACGAAAACGAGTCTAGTCTTATGAGTAGAGGAAATTAAAACTTCAGTCGATACACCCGAGGTGATAAAGCCGTAATATCAGAGCGGGTATTTTCAAGGGGATTCACTATGAGTATTTTTGATCACTACCAATCACGTTATGAAGCATCTAAAGATGAAGAGATGTCTTTACAGGACTTTTTATCGCTCTGTCGACAAGATAAAAGTGCTTACGCCAATGCCGCCGAGCGGTTATTATTAGCCATCGGCGAGCCTGAAATTATCGACACCGCAAAAGAACCTAAACTCAGTCGGCTATTCTCAAACCGCGTGATCGCTCGCTATGAAACCTTTGAACACTTCTACGGCATGGAAGAAGCGATCGAACAAATCGTCTCCTATCTAAAACATGCGGCGCAGGGCTTAGAAGAGCGGAAACAAATCCTCTATCTACTTGGCCCTGTTGGGGGAGGTAAATCCTCATTAGCCGAAAAACTAAAAAGCTTGATGCAACAAATCCCTATTTATGTGTTATCTGCTAACGGCGTGCGCAGCCCGGTTAATGACCACCCTTTTTGCCTGTTTGATGTCGAAGAAGACGGTGAGGTATTAAAAAATGACTACGGCATTGAAAAGCGTTGTTTGCATTCCATCATGTCACCGTGGGCGGCAAAACGGTTAAATGAATTTGGCGGTGATATTACCAAGTTTAAAGTGGTTAAAGTGCGCCCTTCCATTATTAATCAAATCGGGATAGCCAAAACTGAACCAGGTGATGAAAATAACCAAGATATTTCATCACTTGTCGGTAAAGTCGATATTCGTCAACTTGAACATTTTTCACAAGATGATCCTGATGCTTACAGTTATTCCGGTGCATTATGTAAAGCTAACCAAGGGGTGATGGAGTTTGTCGAAATGTTCAAAGCACCAATCAAGGTGTTACACCCATTATTAACCGCAACCCAAGAAGGCAACTACAACGGAACTGAAGGGTTATCTGCGCTGCCTTTTGATGGCATGATTTTAGCCCACTCCAACGAATCCGAGTGGCAAACCTTCCGCAATAACAAAAATAATGAAGCATTTTTAGACCGGGTTTATATTGTTAAAGTCCCTTATTGTTTACGCACATCAGAAGAAATAAAAATCTACCAAAAACTGCTGACTCACAGTGAATTATCCACAGCACCTTGTTCGCCGAGCACCTTAGAGCTGTTGGCTCAATTCACCATTTTATCGCGCTTAAAAGAACCTGAAAACTCATCCTTATTCTCTAAAATGCGGGTATATGATGGTGAAACATTAAAAGACACCGATCCGAAAGCCAAAAGCTATCAGGAGTACCGCGATTATGCGGGCGTGGATGAAGGGATGTCTGGGCTTTCAACCCGCTTTGCGTTTAAAATTTTATCGCGTGTTTTTAACTTTGATCAAAGTGAAGTGGCCGCCAACCCAGTTCATCTGTTTTATGTCATCGAAAAACAAGTTGAGAGAGAGCAGTTCCCACAAGAAGTGGCTGATAAGTATTTAGAATTCTTAAAAGGCTATTTAGTGCCAAAATATGTTGAATTCATCGGCAAAGAAATTCAAACCGCTTATCTCGAATCCTATTCAGAATATGGGCAAAACATCTTTGATCGCTATGTTACCTATGCCGATTTTTGGATCCAAGACCAAGAGTATCGCGATCCTGAAACTGGCCAACTGTTTGACCGCTCAGCGTTAAATGATGAACTGGAAAAAATAGAGAAAACCGCCGGCATTAGTAATCCGAAAGATTTTAGGAATGAAATCGTCAATTTCGTCTTACGTGCCCGTGCTAATAACAGTGGTCAGAATCCAGCATGGACCAGTTATGAGAAATTACGCACTGTGATTGAGAAAAAGATGTTCTCCAATACAGAAGAATTACTGCCTGTGATTTCATTTAACGCCAAAACATCGCAAGACGATCAGAAAAAGCACGACAATTTCGTCGCCCGTATGATGGAAAAAGGCTACACCAAAAAGCAAGTGCGTTTATTGGCAGAATGGTATTTACGCGTGCGTAAGTCTTCATAACATTCCATTATAGATTAACGTAAAAATCGGCAGCCTATGTATTTTCTACATCAGACTGCCGAAAGTTAAAGGGCAATTCTATGTCCTAGGGGAAAGCGATGACACAGTTCATTGATAGACGGCTTAATGGGAAGAATAAAAGCACCGTCAACCGTCAGCGGTTTATTCGCCGTAATAAAGAGCAAATCAAAAAATCCGTGTCTGAAGCGGTAAAACAGCGTTCCATCACCAACACTCAAACTGGTGAGGATATTGCTATCCCATCAAAAGATCTTAATGAGCCGGTTTTTCATCAAGGTAAAGGCGGAGTTAAAGAACGCGTGCATCCCGGTAATGACCAATTTATTACCGGAGATAGAATCGATCGTCCACCAGCAGGTGGCGGTGGTCCAGGCTCAGGTAAAGGGGATGACAGCCAAAATGGAGAAGGTCAAGACAATTTTACTTTCCAAATATCCAAAGACGAATACCTCGATATTTTATTTGAAGATCTGGCGCTGCCTAACTTACAAAAAAACCAAATCAACAAAATTACCGAATGGGAAAGCCATCGCGCGGGTTATCAAACCTCTGGTGTCCCGGGCAATTTAGCCATTGTTCGTTCGCTGCAACAATCATTAGCACGTCGTACTGCAATGAGTGCGTCTAAACGTCGCAAAATTGCCAAGTTAGAGTCCATTCTCGATGATATTTCAATGTCTGAACCTGCTCGACCATTAGAAGAAAAACAAATCAAACTCGAAATAGAAGATCTGCGCCAAAAAATTGCCAGTGTTCCTTTTATTGATACTTTTGATTTGCGTTTTAAAAACTATGAACGCCGCCCTATTCCTTCCAGTCAAGCGGTGATGTTTTGCTTAATGGATGTCTCCGGTTCTATGGATCAAGCCACCAAAGACATTGCCAAGCGTTTTTATGTTCTGCTGTATTTATTTTTAACTCGCACTTATCAAAATGTCGAGGTTATTTTTATTCGCCACCACACTCAAGCCAAAGAGGTAGACGAACATGAATTTTTCTACTCACAGGAAACCGGTGGTACCATTGTTTCTAGCGCCTTAAAAATGATGTCCGATATTATTAAAGACCGCTTTCCCACTAACGAATGGAATATTTATGCCGCGCAAGCCTCTGATGGGGATAACTGGGCGGACGACTCGCCCCGCTGTAAACAGCAATTAGAGAAACAGATCCTGCCCTATTGCCAGTATTACTCTTATATCGAAATCACCCAGCGCTCGCATCAAACCTTGTGGAGCGAGTATGAAAAAATCGCGGAACATGCTGATAATTTTGCCATGAAAAACATACGTTCGGTGGAAGATATCTTCCCAATATTCCGCGAATTGTTTCAAAAACAAACCAGTGAGGGCTGAATTATGGATAATATGACTCAATCAAAACCAACCGATTCAAAGCCCAGCAACACCCGAAAAACCTTATCGGCTGGCCCAGACTGGACGTTTGAATTATTAGAGCAATATCATACCGAGATCAAACGAGTGGCGGCGCATTATCGATTAGATACTTACGAAAATCAGATCGAGGTGATCACCGCCGAACAAATGATGGATGCTTATTCCAGTATCGGCATGCCAATTAATTACCACCATTGGTCATTTGGTAAAAAATTCATTCAAACTGAGCAAAACTACAAGCATGGCCACATGGGGCTCGCTTATGAAATCGTGATCAACTCAGATCCTTGCATCGCCTATTTAATGGAAGAAAACACCATTACTATGCAGGCACTGGTGATGGCGCATGCCTGTTATGGCCACAACTCCTTTTTCAAAGGCAATTATTTATTCCAATCTTGGACCGATGCCAGTTCCATTATCGATTACTTACTGTTTGCTCGTACCTATATTACAGAATGTGAAGAGAAATACGGCGTAGAAGAAGTTGAGCAAATTCTCGATTCTTGTCATGCATTAATGAACTATGGCGTCGATAGGTACAAACGCCCAGAGAAGATCTCAATCGTAGAAGAAAAAGCGCGCCAAGAAGACCGCGAACAATATCTGCAATCGCAAGTGAATGAATTATGGCGCACCGTTCCGCACCCACATTCAGAACAAGACACCCAAGCGCCTCGTTTTCCTAGTGAACCACAAGAAAACATCTTATATTTCATTGAAAAACATGCGCCATTACTTGAATCCTGGCAACGTGAAATTGTGCGTATAGTGCGCAAAGTGAGCCAGTATTTTTACCCACAAAAACAAACTCAAGTTATGAACGAGGGATGGGCTACTTTTTGGCATTACACCATTTTAAATCACTTATACGATGAAGGCTTGGTAGAGGATAAGTTCATTCTCGAATTTCTCCACAGTCATACTAATGTGGTGGCACAACCTAACTACAACAGCCCATATTATAATGGCATCAACCCTTATGCTTTGGGCTTTGCCATGTTCCAAGATATTAAGCGAATATGTGAAAATCCAACGCAAGAAGATAAAGAATGGTTTCCTGAACTGGCCGGCAGTGACTGGTTAGAGGCTTTGCATTTCGCCATGCATAACTTCAAAGACGAAAGTTTTATTAGCCAATACCTATCGCCAAAATTGATCCGAGAATTTAAACTGTTTTCCGTTATCGATGACGATAGACGCAACTACATTCAAGTCAGTGCCATCCATGATGAGTTGGGGTATCAGGCTATCCGAGAAAAACTCGCCTCACAGTACAATTTAAGTAATCTAGAGCCCAATATTCAAGTTTGGAATGTTAATGTGCGTGGCGATCGCTCACTCATCCTACAACACATCCCGCAAGATAGAGTGCCATTACATACTAACTACCCAGAAGTGATGAAACATCTGCACCGCCTATGGGGCTTTGATGTCATTTTAGAAGAAGTAAAAGAAACGGGAAATCGAGAGATATTAGCCAGTTGCCCAGAGCAGCATGGTAAAAATGGCTCATCGAACCTAAACGGCATTAGCTAGGCAGGATCAGTTATAGGTTATCGTGTTACTGAACACCACTTTGCACTTTGTAATAAACCCAACCAAATAATGCCGCAAAAACCACAATGGTGATCAATAACTTTAACCAAATTAATTTCATGCCAATTTCCCATTATAAAATTGATGACTTAATGTCACTTAACGCCTTTTTCATCACCATTTTAGCTTAACCTTTTCATCTCAGCTTGCCTTTGTTCAGAGAACATTAGGCTGAATGGCAATCAATAAATCATCGTTATAATTTAACCCATTGAAAATAAACGCTAATAATTAAAATTATGAGTTTAAGGCACACTTTAAAAACTAACTTCTGTGACTTAGCTCACGTATCTATTATTTACTCCATAAACCTGTATAATTCGTCGCCTATTAATTCACACTTTTAATCAGTTGATTTGCACTATCACAATACGATAGTTCAATACATACCTAGGGAACTTCTTTGATTTCTACCGCTAACATCACCATGCAATTTGGCGCTGAGCCTTTATTTGAAAATATTTCTGCCAAATTTGGTAACGGCAATAAGTACGGTCTTATTGGTGCCAATGGTTGTGGTAAATCGACCTTTATGAAGATCCTCAGTGGCGCTTTGGCTCCAAGTTCTGGTAACGTTTCGATCACACCGGGATTAAAACTCGGCGTACTAAGCCAAGATCAGTTTGCTTTTGAACAACAAAATGTTATCGATGTTGTGATCATGGGCGACCGTAAGCTTTGGGAAATCAAACAAGAACGCGAACGCATTTATTCATTACCAGAAATGAGTGAAGCCGACGGCATGAAAGTGGCCGAGCTTGAAAGTGAATTTGCAGAAATGGACGGTTACACAGCCGAAAGCCGCGCCGGTGATATTTTAATCCAAGCCGGTATCGAAGAAGAATTCCATTTTGGTTTAATGCAACAAGTTGCCCCAGGTTGGAAATTGCGTGTGTTATTAGCACAAGCTCTATTTGCAAATCCTGATATTTTGCTACTTGATGAACCAACCAACAACCTTGATATTAATACCATCAACTGGTTGGCTGAAGAGTTAAACCAACGTAAATGCACCATGATCATCATCTCGCATGACCGTCACTTCTTAAATTCTGTTTGTACTCACATGGCCGATATCGATTACGGTGAGCTTCGTATCTACCCGGGTAACTACGAATACTTCCTTGAAGCATCAGGCTTGATCCGTGAGCAACTATTGTCAAACAATGCTAAAAAAGCCGCTGAAATTAGTGAACTGCAAGACTTCGTCAATCGCTTTGGTGCTAACGCCTCTAAAGCAAAACAAGCCAGTTCTCGCGCGAAAAAAATGGATAAAATCAAACTTGATGAAGTGAAATCATCTAGCCGTATTAGTCCATCGATTGATTTTGGTGAAGGCAAGAAACTGCACCGCTTGGCGCTTGAGTTAAAAGATTTAAGCCATGGATTTGAAGACGAGATATTATTCGAAAATGGCAATTTATTACTTGAAGCCGGTACGCGTTTAGCCGTGATTGGCGAGAATGGTGTGGGTAAATCAACCTTACTTCGTTGTCTGGTAAAAGAATTAGAGCAAAATCATGGCGTAGTAAAATGGTCTGAAAATGCGTCTATCGGCTATTGCCCGCAAGACAGCACCGCAGATTTTGATAACGATTTAACTATCTTTGATTGGATCTCACAATGGCGCACCGCGAAGCATGATGACTTAATGGTTCGTGGACTTTTAGGCCGCTTATTATTTACCGCTGATGATGCCAATAAAAAAGCGAAAAACTGTTCTGGTGGTGAAAAGAACCGTCTGTTATTCGGTAAATTAATGCTACAAGACATCAATGTTTTGGTTATGGATGAACCTACAAACCACATGGATATGGAAGCGATTGAAGCATTAAATGATGCCTTAAAGGTGTATCAAGGTACGTTAATCTTTGTTAGCCATGACCGTGAATTTGTCTCGTCTCTTGCCACCTCAATTATAGATGTTAAAGACAAAAAATTGGTTAACTTCCAAGGCACTTATAATGAATATCTTTCGCACCTAAAAAGAGCCGCTTTAGACGCTGCATAAATTAAGTTATAACACTAAAAGCCGCGATATTAAGGGAGCACTTCAAAAGTGTTCATCTTAACCATCGCGGCTTTTTTATTTATACCTCATTGACAGGCACCACACTTCACTCGTAATTCATCTTATCTGCCACATAAGAACGACTTTTCACCATCAACCACATCACACATGCAATCGCTCCAATGCTAAACTGGATCATGCCTAAATTCTGAAGCTGTGAATCAAATGATGAATACTCGCTATGGAAGTTCATCGAATTAATATCCTGTATATTAATACCATGCCCAACATTAATAAACACTGCAAATACCAACATACTTTCAATGTCAATTTAATGACAAGATTCGTGGTTGAAGCTTCAACCCATTCTTTTTTGTGATCTAAGCAGGCTTTTATATTTTTGTATTATTATATTTTAATAACTCAGTAATTTACTCACGAGAAAACACAATGAAACTCAAATCTAGTCTACTAATGACAACGATTACCCTAGCCTTATCAAGCCAAGCGATGGCCGGTGAATTCGTACAAATCGATCCCGTGGCTTTAGATCAACTCAAAACTGAGATTACTCAAAATCAAGCTGCACCGAAAATTACCGCAGACTATCAAGTGTTAGTTTCTAAAGCAGATAAAGCCTTAACCATGAAAAACCCAAGTGTCATGGATAAGAAATTTACCCCTCCGAGTAAAGACAAACATGATTATTTGAGTATTAGTCGCTATTGGTGGCCCGATCCAAGCAAAGAAGATGGCCTACCGTGGATCCGTAAAGATGGTCAGACTAACCCTGATACACAAACTGATGACGTCGATCGTCCACGTATTAGCCGTATGAGTCATGCAGTCTACGCACTTTCTTTGGCTTATTACATTTCAGGTGACGAAAAATACGCCGACAAAGCCACCAGCATGCTAAAAACTTGGTTCTTAGATCCCGCAACTAAAATGAATCCAAACTTGGATTACGCGCAAAGCGTCCCTGGTAATGATCAAGGTCGACGCGCAGGTATTTTAGATGGCCGTTTTGTACAAACTTCGGTTCTTGATTCAGTCAAAATGCTTGAAGGTTCAAAAGCTTGGGTTGCAAATGATGATAAGCAAATGGATCAATGGTTAGAAGATCATCTTACTTGGTTAACTAAGAGCAAAATCGGCATCGATGGCGCAGCACAAAAAAATAATCACGGTACATGGTATCGCTTCCAAGTGAGTGCACTTGCTTATTACCTAGGCGAGAAAGACATTGCCGATCAAACTATTGAAGCGACAAAAGAAAGCATGAAAACGCAATTTAAAGCTGATGGTTCGCAACCAGAAGAATTAGCACGTACTCGCTCTTTCTTCTACAGTGCATTTAACTTAAATGCATTGAGCCGTGTTGCCATCGTGGCAGATAAGTTGGGTGAACCAATCTGGCAATATCAAGCAGGCGCGGGTAAAAGTATTCAATCTGGCTTTGATTTTGTCACTCCCGTCGTCCATGGTCAAAAATGGGAGCATGCCACTCCAGGCATCGAACTTCCTTATTTGATCCCTGCGTTAGTGAAATACAACCAATTCAATCCAAATAATAGCTATACCAAAGAGCTTAAGATCATCACCAAATACCAAGGTAATGATGTACAAAAAGTGTATAACCAACTGTCTATTTTAGAAAACAACGAAATGTAATTCATTAAGCCCCAATCATTAAGGTTGGGGCTATTATCCCCCACATGCACACCCTTCTGCCTATTTCAGTTATAATATCTCCGACATTCAATGTAATTACTTTGATTAAGGACCATTCATGCACAACTCCTCATCTCTTATTTGCGAAACCGCGCAACAGCTTGATCCATCGACTCCCCAAACAAAAGCACTCTTGATCGTGGATATGCAAAATAGCTTTGTACATGGTGATGATCCAGTTGTTCATAGCATGCCGGTTGATGGTGGCAAAGAATTGGTGGTTGGTATTAATGCACTACAGCGCAAGTTTGATTTAGTGCTCGCAACCAAAGACTGGCATCCTGAGGATCATGGCAGTTTTGCCAGTCAACATCCTGAAAAAAACGTTTTCGATATCACCCAACTCGGTGGCGTGGAACAAATTTTATGGCCAGATCACTGCATACAAAACAGTCAAGGGGCAGAATTTGTTGCAGGATTAAATATCGATAAAATAGCCCATACAAGCTTTAAAGGTTTAGATACCAATGTCGATAGCTATAGTGGATTTAAAGATAACAATCAAACTGCCAAGACCGATTTAGATGAGGTATTGAAATCCTATGGCGTGAATGAGATTTATATTGTCGGATTAGCCGCTGACTATTGTGTCAAAGCCACCGCCATTGATGGTGTACGCTTAAATTACCAAACCTATTTAGTGACGGATTTGACCAAAGCCGTTGATCCAAGCGATGACAATATAAAGACTCTTTATGCAGGGTTAACGGCTGCTGGCGTTATGTTGATCACATCAAACGAGCTATAAATACCGGTCTCTAAATAATGAATAACGTCTAAATTTTAGACACAATTGCGAGTTTTACTTCCATTGAACAAGCATTGGATCATTTTGACATTGGCTACGATAACGCATTCATCAACGAATATCGTACTGCGCTAACGAAACGCTTTAATGGTTATCTCATATTAGAGAAACTAGAAGATTGGTTTGCTGCCCGCCGTGCATTAAAAAATGCTTATTGTAAAATTCAACGCGGACGCTTAGATAAAAATACAAGGTCAGCGTGCCGTGGGTGCACCAGTTGTCAACGACGGTAGAACACCCATAAAAATGCGACGAAAATAAACAAGAATTTTCGTCGCTCAATTTACATCACATCAGTGATATGAAATTATTTTTTTGCTTTAAATTCAACCTGATACTGACCAATACCGTCATAATCAATCGTCGTTAGCGTATCAAATTCAAGATCAACCACCCCACAATATGAACCGGTAATAATCGCTTCTCCTGCTTGGAAATCGTATCCACGGCGAGTCATAAAGTTAATCAACCAATAAATCGGGCTTGGTGGTAATACGTTAGGGTGTTTACCATCAAACGTTTGTACGGTCTCACCTTGAGTGATCGTGATATTAACGTTAGATGAGGTGAACGCTTTTTCGCGATCGATTTCAGGGCCAATAAACATCCCTTGGTTGATTAAGCCATCGGCTAATTTTTCGTAAAACTCAACACCGCTATCGGCAGCAAAGCGCGACTGAATTAATTCGAGAGCCATGTGACAAGGCCCAATTGCCGCATAAATTTGTTCTTCACTGTAACCATCTGGATTTGCTGGCAGTGCGGTTGACAAAATAAACGCAATCTCAGGTTCAACACGTACTACACTGTTATCGGCAAATTGTTCACACACATCACCTTGATAAATATCACTAGAGAAAATCGGTCCAACAATAAACTGATCTTCTGCCAGAGGGTTTAAGCATTTCCAACCCGCGATTTTAGACGGATGCAATTCAATCATTGCGGCTTGAACTTGTAATGCATCTTCAATATTTACCGGACGCTGGGCTTCATTAAGTCTCGCGGCTTTGGTTCCTGCGACGCGGCGGCTTAACAACTCATTTGCTATCTCTTTATAGTTTAATGTCATATTGTATTACATATTAGATTATTTGGTTAAGGGGGTTTGCGCCCATTTCAGCGAAAAGTCCAATGAAGGCCGCCAGCCCTTTATTGATAAGGGCTGGCAGGGATAGATTGTTTTCCAATATCCTTCTTAAGCAACTTCTTCTACCATTATTCCCCCTGTCCAAGGCGCTAAATTCTCAAGCAGTTTCTCTAAAATAATATTGTCTTTCTTAACACCAAAGGTGTAATTACCGGCAAGTTGGATATGACGCCATGCGACTGGGGATAAGCCAGCTATCAAACTCACTACTTCCGGGTTATTTTCTTGCTCAAACTTTTCAATCAGATTGGACAGTAAGGCCGAGTTATAATAGATGATGCAATTTGAGATAACTCTCGCACAATCATTCCATTGATCTATCTGATAGTCATTGCCTCCTCGAAATTGATTTCCATTGATTGAAGCAATAGCTCGACGTAATTGGTGGTAGGCTTCTCCACGGTTCAAAGCTTGTTGGACAAACTGCCGTAGGACTTTATCGTCTACATAGTCAAGTACATAAAGGCACTTAATGATTCGGTCATACTCTCTAAGTGCGGCTAATGTGCGACTATTTTGCTTACCATTCGAGAGCTTGGTGATGATAGTGCTTTGTGTGGTTGTCTTTCGACTTAATGAGCAAATGATCCTTTGAATATTTTTCCACTCTTGTTTGATAAGCGAGGTGTTAAACGGTCGGCGCAGCTTTAAAAACAGCGCTTCTCCGTGATTAATTTCAAACAAATCATGAAATACATTTTTAAATTTGGCGTAACGTGGAGCGAACTGGTAACCAAATAAGTCAAGAATAGCAAAGTTAACGTTATTAACCCCATGAGTATCGGTTGCCAATGCTTTGGGTTGAATATTACTGCTATTGTTATAGAGTAAGTCAAAGGCATGGTGGCCCTCATACTCGTTAGCCGAAATAATTTTGGTGTTTACAGGGACATGATTTGATACCAGTGTAAGGGCTGATACACCTTTGCCTTTACGGAAATATTTGGCTGAAAATCGCGCTTTGAATGTATTAATACGGCACGCATGTTTTTGACCATCAATGCTACCAAAAGGTGTAGATTCATTGATCGTGTAATGTTTGAAGATAGAAAGTTTTGCCAATGCATCCGAGATAACATCATTGGCATCACTTGTCGTCTCTGGTCGAATGTATCCATCATTCACGGCCCTTAGAACACCAATAGCTCGATCAGATATCGATGACATATGATGCAGTCCGTAATTGGAACCATTGCCAAAAATACAGGCTAGCAAGTCTTCTTCTCTCGCCTTATTCCCCAGTTTCTTCGTTCCGACGTTCTTAAAGGCATCTAAGTAGCCTGTTCTTTGATGCACGTAATCCATAATTTCGATAATGCCCATATGTTGAAGTTGGTTATAAATGGGGTTATCAAGATCGTATTTCCAACGCTTATTGGCCAGCTTCCAGGTTAGCTGATTGGTACGAGGTTGATGGACAACAAAATCATTGGCTCCATCATTGATATTACAGCTGACTTCAGTCATTTTACGACGCACAGATGTCGTTAATGTGTCCAGAGTCTGTTCGATAGGAGTACTCAACTTATCTAACCCTGTTTTGAAAACAAGGTTTTCATCTTGTTTCCATTCGGCCATCGGGATCAAGTCATCTTCGAGACGTTTGTTTTTCGCACTCTCATTGACAAATATATGATTACTATCAAGCATTCGAGAGACTTTCTGATACAAGTAGTATTCAAAACGTCGATGGTTAACCCCCTCCTTATCTACGATGTAGCATTTATCCTGTTTAAGAAGCAACCTTTGGTCGGTAGTACAAAGGTGTTTATCCTTCTGAAGCTCCGATTTTGCCATCTGCAATTGCGTAGAAAGTAATGTCTGACTTGGATCGCAATCTATATCTATCGCCAAAAAGAGTGGCCTTATCGAATTTGAAATTTTTCTATATTGACTGTCAATGTATTGCCATTCATATTGTCGCTTATCAAAATTTTCCTTATTCAGGTGTTGACTAATCAGTTGGATCTCATCTTTGGGGAGCATTTCAAAGGCATTTTGCCGGATATCACCAAACTGAGTTTGGTCGCTGACTGAATCATCGACAAAGAGCCTTAGGAGATGACCCGCATGGACCAGTTTGTCTCTGATAACTTCAAGCTCATCGGCGATCCGTTGTTTAGCGGCGGCAGATGTCGCTTCTCTTTGTTTTCTAGTCACATACTGAAAAGCGGTGACTAACTTATCATTCGTTTCCTGATAGCGGAAAAATAAGTAACACACGATGTATAACATCCCCTGCCATTCTGGGAATCGACGAATTTTATAGAGAGATTGGTGCCGAATAATGGAAGCGTAATAAGTTAAGTTCCCTTGCGATAATCCCAATTCATTGATGAGGCTTTTTATCTCTTGATAAACACTTTTGATTGTATTGTGCGTTTCAATTTCACGCGTAAGTTCTGTTGGGGTAAAGTCTTTTGCTGAGCCTTTCTGTGCCGAGAGTTGGTTCAGTCGCCCCTTGGTGTGCAGTATCTTTTTAAGTTGTATACGAGTGGTGTCAGACATAGATCTCAAGAGGATAGACTCCGTTCTCTGTCTCTCACTGGCTAAGACTGACGTGATCATGTCTTGTAACGTGGAATAGCCGGCTAAACTAATGCGTTTCTGACCAAAGAAAGCTAAGCATTCATCAAAAATATATTTGGGATAGGTGCAAATCGTTGCTATATCTTGCAGACGCTCAAACAACGCTTGTTCATCCTCCTTAGAGAATCGAGTAAACCCAAGGAGCCCGTACATTTTCAATATCAATGTTGCCCGAGTGCTTTTGGCGATGAGTGGGTATTTAGGCTTTCTGTTTGGAAAGTAAGTCGCGTAAAGATAGTCGACATCTTGTTTGACGTCTCGCAATCTGAACTTTGGGACAACTGGCTTTGCTCGAAAGTATCCGATAAGAAGGAGTAAGTAGATCCGTGCTTCAACTTTTCCCAACGCTGAGAACACTCTCTCAATATGTGGATCTATCGAGAAATACTCTTCGCGCTCACTTTGGTTAAAGACGGGATTTGAATATAGCTCATGAACTTCTTGATTTGTTAGAATTTGAATTCGGCTTGGCTTAACAGTTTTCATCATTCTCCTTTTTCTATGTCAGCCCAAGTAGAACGCCATCATATAGAGGTCAGGTTGTTCAATCGACGTTTATATGAATTTTAAGTATACCCTATGATCACATATAAAAAATGGCAGTTTTTATATATTTGTCATAACCTATATGGCACACTAAGTTGGATCATAACTTAAATGTCACTTAGGGTGAATTATGTACATCTTTGGTTACCTTAGAGCATCAACAAGCGACCAAAATGCAAAACGGGCACAGAGTACCTTACAGAAGTTTGTACAGGATAAAGGTTTTCGTATAGCTGGATGGTATATTGAAAATGAGTCAGGTGCTTCTCTGCAAAGACCAGAACTTCTTCGTTTACTTGATGATGCTGCGAAAGGTGATGCAATCATCATTGAACAGATAGATAGGCTTTCTCGTCTGGATGAGAAAAGCTGGTTCACATTAAAAGAAATGCTGCACGAGAAAGAACTCAAAGTGATTAGTCTGGATTTACCAACCAGTCATATCGCATTCTCTCCCCAAATCACCGATGAATTTACCGGATCGATGATCAAAGCAATAAATAGCATGATGATGGATATGCTGGCTGCTATCGCAAGAAAAGATTACCAAGATCGCCGCCGCCGTCAGTCTGAAGGAATAAAGAAAGCCAAAGAAGAAGGTAAATACAAAGGACGTCAAGCAGACTCAGATCTACACGAAAAAATCTATCAGCTACGAGTTATCAACAAGCTGAGTATTAGTGATACCGCCAAACTCACCAATGTTTCGGATCGTACAGTAATACGGGTGGCGAAGAAGTTAGCAATTGAACGTTCATTGGGATAATGAAGCTTAGCGTACGTTTTCATTCTATTGGGCTTCATCCCCCTAATTTAACCATTTCATACGGAGAGACCAACATGGCTGTAACTGTATTAGGTATAGGCCTGGTAAAAAATGGGGTTGCATTCCATGAAGCTGATCACAAAGGTATATTGTCCTTTGTAAACCCAAAATAAGTCGCGCTAAACTATTGGAAACCTTAGCATACAAATCACCGTGTTTAATTGGAAGTTTGTAGCAGCGCTCATTTTTGGGTTCGGACCTTGAAAAAGTAGGATATGAAGTTCGACTTATTGCTCCAACGTCTGTCTCTCCTTATCGATTATCAGACCGAACAAGAAAATGATGCACTCACGCTCAAGGGATTTGTGAAGCGGTTTAACGCCCTCATAAAAATCAAACACCTAGTGTAGCTCGCAAGTAGGACGTTCGCTTATACAGTGATATGGGTATAGGGGCTCGATAAGCCCCATTGTGTATAGGTCAACTGGTAGTGATGATACACCATAATGACCTAAATTATTGATAATATTGGACATTACAACCTCATCACTTTAAGCACCTATTAATGCAAGGTAGACAAGCGCATGGCTCAATGTTGCACGAGCTCGAGTTCGGAAAGTGAACTTGAATAATTCTAGTGTTCTGATGGCAAAGCAAATGCATCAAAACCAGTTATTATCTGTGGACTCTATTTTGTGAGTCTATTTCGATTTTTTGCGCTACCTTCTATCGATATTTATCTCTCTGAGACCGGCTATTTTGGTTTTCATTTTTTGGATAAGATGAGAGTTCGTTCTTTGTCGAAAATAAAGTACAAACAAAGCCGACCTGTTGATTTAAGTGCTCATATTACAAGCAATGCTTGCTAAAAATGATACTATCTATCTATCTATCTATCTATCTACCTATTTGGAAATCATGAAAAAAATAATATTATTTACTAGTTTATTCAGTATTCCAGTACTGGCTGCGACGGAGTCCCCTCAGATTTTTGTTGGTGTAAAGGGTGGGTATCAATGGGCCCTAGACGACAATTACAATCATTCACATCCAGAGGGCACAATTTTAGGTCTCTATGGCGGGTTACAGTTTACGCCCTCTTGGAGTTGGGATTTAGGCTATCAATATCACGATAAACTAAAGGCAGACGCCACATCAGTTAATGTTAAAACTTGGTTGATTGAAAGTGCTCTTCGTTACGATTGGTACCTACAAGATAACCTAAGTTTATACGGTCGGCTTGGTGCTGCTTATTGGGACATGGAAAAAACGCAAATGTCTTCAAATGAGAGCGATGCAACAGGCTTTTCTCCTCTCGGTGAGGTAGGGATTAACTATCTCTTTAACCCTAACGTCCGATTTTCAATGGGCTACCAATACATTGACAGTATTGGTAAGTCAAATACGGGTAAGTATGATAGCCATGGATTGTTGGTCAGTCTAACCTATACGTTTGGCAGTACAACTCAACCAGCGTTAGTCGAAACAGCGCCAACGTCTATTATTGAAGATACTCCCGTTAAAGAGACAGCCACTGTAAAAGCACCTCCTCAAACACAGGCCTTTTCACCAAAAACTACAGATGGATTGTTTGGTTTTGATTCAGTCGAACCTAGCCAAGAGTTTATTGACCAATTAACTGAGACCTCTTCAGTATTAAATTCTTACCCACAAGCTCAGGCTAAAGTGGTTGGACACACTGACTCAACAGGCTCAGCACTCTACAATCAAAACCTTTCTGAGCGTCGTGCTCAAGCGGTTGTCAATAAGCTGATTGAATTGGGTGCCACACCGACGCAACTTGAGTGGAGAGGTGAGGGTGAGTCTCAACCTGTTGCAGATAACAATACTGCTGAAGGACGAGCTAAAAACCGCCGAGTTGAAATCACCATCCCTAACTTTCAGTTTCAAGAATAGGTTGTATTACTATGAATAAATATTTTAAATTTCTATTTGCAATAGTGATTTTTCCACTATTAATGCTATTAACCGGTTGTAATTCAGAAGGTGCTTTCTCTGAACCAACCGTAAAATTAGAACGTATTGACATCATCGCATCGCCAATAACAACGAAAGGTGTGAGTCAACTGACACTTGCAGTAGGTAACAAGCAACCTTTCGAAGCGACTGGTCACTACTCTGATGGCTCATCTCGCACATTGACTGATTTAAACGTGAGTGATTGGCACACAAGCGACCCTGATGTAGGACGCTTTGATGAGCCAGGAGTATTTACTGCGACTAACGTGGGTAATACGACCCTCACAGCCACGAAGGATGGCGTGACCAGCAATACGGTGGTTATGAATGTGTCGGCAGCGGTCATTACATCGATTCAAGTGACGCCTTCACCGGTCAACGTAGCAAAAGGTCAGACTCAGCAGTTAACTGCAACAGCGACATTCAATGATGCGACGTCCTCTGACGTGTCTAACTCAGTGACGTGGACTCCTATCGATACGGCTACTGCTACCGTGTCATCAGCGGGTTTATTGTCTGCGGTTGAGGTGGGTAATACGACCCTCACGGCCACGAAGGATGGCGTGACCAGTAATACGGTGGATGTGAATGTATGTGCTGACTTGGCGAGTGCATGCATTGATATTTTCGATACAGTTGGCGGTAAGTTATTTACCAATTCACCATCAGTGGCTTACCTAGACAGTATTGGCGGAAGAGCTATAAACGGTATTTATACTGAAACAGGAGCTTATGGCCCAAGTGGTGATTTCTACCTATTCAACTTGACTAACGCAAATGCACTATGTACTACCTACAACACCCTTAGTCTCGGCGGACGAACTAACTGGCGTTTAGCGACAAGAGACGAGTTAAAAACGGAGCTATACGACGTATCTGGTAATATGTTTACCGCGCGCGGTTGGCCGACCAGCTTCTACTATTGGTCGGCGACTCCTGATGGTTCTTTCTATTACGGCGTGGCCCTCGACAGTGACAACGTCGGCCGCTACAGTCCGAGCGACAAGCTCTACGCATCCTGCGTCTCAAATCCTTAACGTTGAGCGTTTACAGTTTAACGTTTTAATTTTCAATTTTAGTTTTTGAAGTGCCAGAGTTGCATCTGGCACTTTTTAAAAGGGGGAAGATAAGTGAATATTGAAACTAAATTAGCATTGGTTGAAAGCAGTCAACGTATTGTTGGCATAAAAGAGGGGATGTTTGTACGTTTCTATGAGCAATCACTCTTTGGTTGGCAGTAGTGGGACAGGCGTCAGGCCCTTCTTGAGTCACAAATATTGGCGAGGCAACCCTCACCAAATAATGAAACTAAGCAATCGACAGATCCAAGGAAGGACACATAAGGTCGATCGCTGTGTGGGTCAGAAAGCTCAGAACATTATTGGTACCATCTTTCAAGCATGAACCAACTTTCTTAGTTAGTGTATGATGAAATCTAGCCAACACATTATTACTATCACTGTGGAACATGACGCCTTCTGGCCTACCTCGCAACTCATAAGCCATTGTTAATGCTTTCGCTGTTAATTCACTATCAGGTGAATTAGACAACGCCCACCCAAGAGGCTTACGAGAAAATAAGTCAATAACGACCGCTAAATAGGACCAACAATGCCCAGTCCAAATATAGGTAACGTCTCCGCACCAAACTTTGTTTGGTTGGGTAACATCAAATTGACGCTTTAATATATTTGGTATTGCAACATTTTCTTTTGTCGCTTTTTTATATGCATGCTGTGGTAACTGACAACGCACTAAACCTAGCTTTTTCATTAGGTTACGACTTCGATAGCGAGTTAGGGTTATATCACTTTCATCATTAGAAATAATCGAGCTGATCGTCCTTGCACCTGCTGACCCGCCACTTAACTCGTGAGCATGCCTAACTTTTTCTTGTAATATCAACTGCTCTGCTGAGGGCGATTCATCACGCCGCTGCCAATATCGATAGCTACTGCGATTAACATTAAAAGTCTCACACAATATCTTCACTGAATATTTATTTTCATTGCTCTGATTGATTTTTTCAATTAATTGAAATTGCTCAGTGAGTCTGACATCAATAGAGCGGTAGCCTTTTTTAAAATGTCCTTTTCTAATTCAATACGTTCTATTTTCCTTTCTAGTTCTCGTATTTTCAGCTGCTCTGGTGTTATTGGGGTCGCTTTTGGTGTGTTGCCTTCTTGGCGCTCATCTTTTAACTGCTTAACCCACTTGCCTATTGTGGAATAACCCACGTTCATGGCTTTAGCCGCTTCTTCGTGTGTATAGTCATGATCAAGTACAAGTTGAGCTGTTTCTAATCTAAATTCTGGGCTGAAATTGTTACGTGACTTCTTTGTCATTTTCTTCACCTAATGATGTTATGAGGTGATGATATCACCTCTAGTTAGGTGGCCAAAATCACTGTACCACTACAAAGAATAAGGTTGATATGTATTAGTTAATATTTCGGTTGACAGCTCATGGCATAGTTTCGGGAACTTTAAAGCGTTAGCAGATTTTTGTTGACTGCTTCCCGAAGCTTTTACACATTGCAGCAACTCTGCTGCGAGTTGATGGTGATATTTAAGGTTTGAATTTTGAATAAAGAGTTTCGTCATAATCGTCTCTACTATGATTTACAAAAGTTGTACAAATTGTATTGGAACCAACATCAACACTTACCCAAAGCATTTCGCTTTACAACAGGAGAACAAATCCTCAACGAACTCACGAAGTGTATTCGTTACTCTGTTCAAGCTAATTTGTACGGAAAATCTCTCGAAGGAATATTGCGAGCCCTAGATTTATTACTAGAACTTAGTATTCTGGTCTAATCGATCTGGACACCTTGATTGTGGATAATACGATAATCAATCGAGGTGAATATGAATACAAAACGTCAATATCGAACTTATACGAAAGAATTTAAAGAAGAGGCAATCGGCCTT
>NZ_JAAUWS010000049.1:0-19667 GCF_014694465.1 Vibrio sp. S11_S32
AAGCTTACGCAATGATCAAAGCTTTAAATAAACTAACAGGGCTAGGTATGCCTAAAACTTACCGAATTGATTGAAATAATACCATTCTAGTGTTGTCACCTCTAAATTTGAATTACGCAACAAAGCCACTACACATGAGTAACATTTTGTTGAACTTAATTTTCATTTTTAACTAGTGTGTAAATTAGATGTTACGCGTATTGTTACACCACGCCTTACATTTTGTTACATCTAGGAGATAGCATGAAAGTACTTGTTGAATACACCCAAGCAGGACTGTATAAAGATCAAACTTGGGGTGCACCAATCAAACGCAAGAAAGGCCAATTACAAGCGGTGGAACCGGCCTTTGCCGCCACCTTAATTAAAACCCAAAAAGCATGCCTACGTACTGATATTGATGGCGAGATTATTATTAGCCACGGCAGTCATCATTAAGCTTGACCTATAAAAAAGCTCCTCAGTTATCAATCATCGCTGAGGAGCTAAAATTTCTATAGGCTTCAAGACTTTACTACGCGGGATATATACAACAATATAACAGCACCGACTGTCGCGGTCACTATCGAGCAGATCAAACTACCCGAAGATAAACCAAGCAAACTAAACGTCAACCCACCGATCACCGCTCCCACAATCCCGATGACAATATTACCAATCAAGCCAAATCCGGTGCCTTTCATTATTTGTCCAGCAAGCCACCCTGCTATCGCACCTATAAATAAAAACATAATCACTGACATTTAACACTCCTTTCATATCATTATCCTATTGTCTTAAGCTTAGCTAACAAAACGGTAGAGTAATATAAATATGCCAACAAAATTTGTAGTGAATGGCTCATCGAACCCAACAAGAAGGAACCGGATCGGGTTTGGAATAAACTGTTAAAGGTTCAAAATAAGAAGTGATATTGAAAGCCCCAAAATTGCTTTGGGGCTTTTTTATTTTAGCTGTGGGACTAAATTGGGGCTTTTTCTGGGGCTAAATAGGGCAAAACCCTCCACTTTACTGTTTTTATAAACAGTGTTAAATATTTAGCTTTTTAACTCCATAAGTCACCAATTTTTACTTAGTCCAATCTAAGATAACTTTGCCAGAAAGCCCACTACGCATAGCGTCAAAGCCTTTTTGGAAGTCATCCACACTGAAATGGTGGGTGATAATTGGGGTTAGATCTAAGCCGGATTGAATGAGGCTTGCCATCTTGTACCAAGTTTCGAACATTTCACGGCCGTAGATGCCTTTCACCACCAAACCTTTGAAGATGATGTTGTTCCAGTCGATTGACATGCTTGATGGTGGTAGACCTAATAAAGCAACACGGCCACCGTGGTTCATCGCTTCTAGCATTGAGTTAAATGCAGAGGGGACGCCTGACATTTCTAAACCAACATCAAAGCCTTCGGTCATGCCAAGTTCGCTCATCACATCTTCAAGCTTTTGCTCTGCCACGTTAACAGCGCGAGTCACGCCCATTTTACGAGCCAAATCTAAGCGGTATTCATTCACATCGGTGATCACTACATGACGTGCACCAACGTGTTTTGCCACGGCAGCCGCCATGATACCAATTGGGCCTGCGCCTGTGATCAGCACATCTTCACCCACTAAATCAAAAGATAGAGCGGTATGGACGGCATTGCCAAATGGGTCAAAAATTGAGGCCAAATCATCAGAGATTTCGTCTGGAATCTTAAACGCATTAAAGGCTGGGATCACTAGATATTCCGAAAATGCACCGGTACGGTTAACGCCAACACCTGTGGTATTACGGCATAAATGAGTACGGCCACCACGACAGTTACGGCAATGACCGCAAGTAATGTGCCCTTCACCAGAAACACGGTCACCAATGGTAAAGCCTTTGACTTCTTGGCCAATACCCACGACTTCACCAACATATTCATGGCCGACAACCATTGGGTAAGGAATGGTTTTTTGTGACCACTCATCCCAGTTGTAAATATGCACATCAGTGCCACAAATCGCGGTTTTGCGAATTTTGATTAAGATGTCGTTATGGCCCATTTCTGGCATATCGACTTCATTCATCCAAATGCCTTCTTCTGGCTTTAGTTTTGACAAGGCTTTAATTTTGCCCATCTGTTGAATGTTTTCTGCCATTTGAATACCCATTAGATAATCTCCATTTCTTTACCAACTGCGATGAATGCATCAATCGCGCGGTCAAGTTGTTCTGTTGTGTGTCCGGCCGACATTTGAGTACGAATACGCGCCTGACCTTTTGGTACCACTGGGAATGAGAAACCGACCACATAAATGCCTTTTTCAAGTGCACGTTCTGCAAATTCAGCCGCCACTTTAGCATCGCCAAGCATGATAGGAATGATGGCGTGATCAGCGCCTGCCATAGTAAAGCCAGCCTCGGTCATGCGAGTGCGGAAATGAGCGGCGTTTTCCCAAAGTTTGGCGCGTAAATCACTGCTTTCTGCCAATAAATCAATCACTCGAATTGAAGCTGACACAATCGCTGGCGCAACAGAGTTCGAGAACAAGTACGGACGAGAGCGCTGACGCAACCAGTCGATCACTTCTTTTTTACCTGCAGTATAACCACCAGAAGCGCCGCCCATTGCTTTACCAAGTGTGCCTGTGATCAAATCAATACGACCCATCACATTATTATATTCATGGGTTCCGCGACCGTTTTCGCCCATAAAGCCCACCGCATGGGAATCATCGACCATCACCAATGCATTGTATTTATCGGCTAAATCACAAATAGCGGTTAAGTTTGCAACCACACCATCCATTGAGAAAACGCCATCGGTCACAATTAACTTATGACGAACACCGGCCTCATCGGCAGCGATCAATTGCTCTTCTAATTGTGCCATATCGTTGTTTGCGTAACGGAAGCGCTTTGCTTTACATAAGCGAACACCATCAATTATAGAAGCGTGATTTAATGCATCCGAAATGATCGCATCTTCAGCGCCAAGTATTGTTTCGAATAAACCGGTATTGGCATCAAAACATGAGGTATAAAGAATGGTGTCTTCCATACCTAAGAAATCCGATAACTTGCGCTCTAAAGTCTTATGCAGATCTTGTGTTCCACAAATAAAACGGACCGACGCCATGCCAAAACCGTGATCATCCATACCTTGTTTTGCCGCTTCGATAAGCGCAGGGTGATTCGCTAAACCAAGATAGTTATTGGCACAAAAGTTTAGCACTTCTTCGCCAGTTGAGATCGAAACCGCAGCCGCTTGAGCTGAGGTAATAATACGTTCAGATTTGTATAAACCTTCTGACTTAACATCTTCAATTTGTTGGTTTATTTGGTTGTAAAATGCAGATGACATGGTATTCCCTTTTATTATAATTTCATTTATACCCGTAGGTATGACTACGATGAGTATGACGAGTTACTGCTGTTAAACGCGATAAAACCATTCTAATCGAACTGATTTAATACTATTATCCCCTAACATGGAAAAACATTAGTGAATTTAAATCACAAATAGCCAAATAAAGGAAATGTGATGCTCAATAAAGGTTTGATCGCCCTACTGCCCGATCTCGCGACATTTATTTTAGTGGTCAATAAAGGCTCGTTCACCGCCGCGGCTAAAGAGCTCGGCGTGACACCCTCTGCATTAAGTAAATTGATCACGCGACTTGAATCAGCGCTCGAAGTGAAATTGTTTGAGCGTACCACCCGCAGTTTATTGATCACTCAATCAGGGCAAAAAATCTATCAACAGTCCGTTATTATGGTCAATGCTGCCCAACAAGCGCTGGATATTTCCAATGCCGAGCACTCCGAACCAGTCGGCACCATTACCGTTGCTGCGCCTAAAGCATTTTTAAGTATCGTATTACAGCCGATTGTGACCCCATTTTTGCAGCGTTACCCTGAGATCGAACTCAAGCTCAAAGTATCCGATGGTGAAATAGGCCTGTTAGAACAAGACATTGATATTATGTTTCGCCTAACCGATGCCCCTTATGAGAACTTAATTTCGCGTGAACTTGGTAAGGTCAATTTATCTTTGTGTGCCAACCCCGATTACCTTTTAGACAAAGGAACCCCCTGCCATCCAACCGATTTACGCCAACACGATTGTATTTATTTGGGCGAAACACGAACCGATCATATTTGGGATTTTGTTAAAGGCAACGAAACCCACACCATTCCGGTAACTGGGCGCTATGCGGTCAACCACTCTCAAATGCGACTCAATGGGGTAAAGGATGGCTTAGGGATCGGGATCTTTCCAGATTTTGTGATAAAAGAAGCGGTACGAAATGGTGAAGTGATTGAAGTGCTAAAAGATTGGACCATTAAAGGGAATTATCATGGTGTCATTGCGATGCAGTACGCGCCAAGCAAATACATGCCAACGCGTATGCGAGTATTTATTGATTATGCGATTAAGCACTTACCGATATAGCTTACAAGCCATCAAATTCTACAATAGCCGCACGTCCACGCAGCGCTAAAAAGGCAAGAAATTGCTCTGGAGTATGTGTGATCACTTTGTCTGTCGGCATTTGCACGTCATCTAATAATGGTGACACTTTCTCAAACACCCCGATTTCAGTGCAAAAATGGGCATCTGAACCAGTAGTAATAAAGCCACCAGCCGCTTTTACTACACGCGCAATTTGTGCACAACGTTCTTCACTGCCAGCGCGACTGCCGCCTTTTAATGAAGAGTTATTCAACTCGATCGCGACATTATGTTGTTTGGCACATTGCGCCACCGCTTCAAAATCAAAATCGTAATTAGGGTTGCCCAAATGCCCGAGCGCATCAATTTTGCCACTTTTGATAATATTGAGTAGCGCCTCGGTGTGCGACGCTTTATCCATTGGCTTAAATACTGCTTCGTGGAAACTGGCGATCACCCAATCAAGGTGCTCATAGGTGCTGGGATGCAGATCCACTTCGCCTGCAACATTCATAATATTGGTTTCCACCCCACGGATGATCGCAACCTCATCAATAAAACGAGGCAAAATACGCTGATTATTGAAAAACCAGTAATGCGGAGAGCCCGGCATAGCAGAGGAATGATCGGTAGTGCAAAACATCTTCAAACCATGCTCTTTCGCCATTTTTACATTTTCCATTAAGGTACTGTAAGCATGACCGCTGGCATAAGTATGGGTATGAGTATCAACTTGAATTTGCATCTGTATCACCTTTCATTATTATTTTTATTCAATCATAGTCATACCATATCATCGCCGCTCTATTGATGGACAGCCTGATCGTGATTGAATTTAAAATATTTTAAATACTCACTTTGATTTAACATAAATATACTGCAATTATTGCCAATATCACCGACACTTATAATTATTATAAGACATCATGAAAGCTTGAGTAAAGGAATCACTATGGCTGTAACATTTAAACGAACGACTCTGATTATCGCGCTGTTAGCTTTGTCTCAACTGGCATTTAGCCCCACCAGTTTCGCCAAAGAAAAACTAAACACCCAAGACCAAGTTACGCAAAATACTTATCGTGAAGATGCCCAAATTATTCAACACACCTTTGAAACGCAGCTTTATACCTTAAGTGCCACCACCGCAGGCCATTATGGTTTACGTTTGTTTCGTCAAACTTTAGATCCTAAATATTCAGCCGCAGTGTGGTCTGATTTAGCTCGCGTCACCAGCACATTGAGTTATATTGCCGATAACATCGAAACGCCTGAACAAGTAAAAGCTTATGGTGTTGAGCAATTAAAGGCTTATAAAAAGATCCAAAAACCACGAACTCAAATGCGCTATACAATCACCAGTAGAATGCCGGAGTACATGTTAATTGGTAACGATTTACTCAGCACCATGGCGCGCGCCAACGAATACGGCTTAAAGCACAAAGACGATGCCAAACTTAAAAAATTACTGCAAGAGTTTGATTTTACCCCGATGGCCACCGATCACGATATGATCCGTGCATGGGCGGCGCAACAAGCCAATCAGGTTTACTGGTTACGTCAATTAGGCGAGCAAGATGTGGTTGAAGCGTTTATTCAAGCCTTTAAAGACACTTACCCAGACGCTCAAGATAAGCAACTTTCGGATCAACAATACGCCAACAAGATTTATGGCATGACCCATATTATCTTTGCCGCCTCCGAGTACTATCAAAAGCAACTCGATCCCAAAAATAAAGAGTTTGATTGGATCTACGCTTACTTTAGCCACAATATCGACACCATAATTAAGCGCACCAAGCATGATGTGATCGCCGAAGTCGGTATCAGCTTTTTACTGGCGGGTAAATTAAATGATCCAGCATTATTAAAGGCCCAGCAAAACATTGCCGAAGCGATCGATTTTAAACATGGCATGATCCCATCCACCGATGGTGATTTTGAAGTGGCTAAAGGTGAGCATCGTAATGTCTTAGCTATCATGTTACTTAATTGGCAAGGGGTGAATCAAGCCCCTACCATCATCAATCAGCCACATGTGTTTAAAAATCTGCCGTATGGATTAATGAAAAAGTAATACCAGAGCTGGCCGTCATAAAAACAGAATCGCCCCTTAACGTTAGCGCTAAGGGGCGATTTTTGTATTAAGATTTATTTGTCGCTTTGTACCACCACATCTTTGGCATTACTTTCAAAGAACTTGGTTAAAATTTGCAAATCTAATGGCGCAATATTGGTTCGAGCCCCCATTGATTTAGCCACCGGCCCCCATGAATTTACGGTAAAATGCTTAGGTGACACCTTAGCATGACACGTTGAACAATAGGTAGTGTCGAGCTTTTCTGCATATTTCCATAATGGCTTATTTGAATCTAGCACTGGCGATTCGATCATGCCGGTTAATTCAGCGGTACGCCATTTATTACCATAATCATCCATACTGACTTTGCCTAATTTCAGCTGCTTTTGGCCTTTCTCTGTCACTGCCGCTAAGATCGAACGCTGTCCCTTGCCTAAATAAATAACACTTTCGGCCCCTTCCATTTGATAACCTGACACTGTCACCATACGCTTGTTGCCATCAAGGCTCACAACCTTCATTTCCACCGTTGGGAAAACAGTGGCGAAGTCTTGCATTTTCACAGGCTTGATCGGGTAAACCGCTGGTGCACTCGCCGATGTTTTGGCGGCTAAAGCTATCAATTGTTCAATATTATCCACGGCTTCTGAAGAGACATCAGCATGGCTTGATAATACAGTGGTGCTGGTTGAAGGTTTTGATGGTGCTGGCTCAGCCGGTGATGCTAGTTGTGTCGTTGTTTGTATTGACGCATCCTGATGATGATGCATATCATCCGAATGATTTGAAGAACACGCAAAACTAGTGGTGAAATAAAGGCTTGAAAGTGCGAGAAGCGGGAAAGAGTATTTTTTCATAAGGTGAACCTTACAACTGTGGATAGAGTTGGCTGCATCCTACTCCTAAAAATAAAGCCTAAAATTGATCTTAGTCATGAGTGTGGCACATGAAAATATTAATTATTCTCAATAAATATCCATAAATAACAAGCTTATTATGAATATTAATTAATCACAGTATTCAGTATAAAAAAGCAGCCCATACTGATCACTGTGGTTGCAATCACATTGTTGGTTTTCCAGGCCACTAGCGCCGCCAATATTGCAGCGATTAAATACGGATTGTTTAAAGATAAGGCCAATTGTTCATCATGTACAAAGACAATTGGCGCCCAAATTGCGGTTAACACTGCGGGGCTAGAATAACTGAGCAAGCGTTGCGCTTTAACATTAAGTTTAACCGGCAACCTAGGCTCTAAGAAGATATAACGACTTAAAAATACCACTGCGGTCATGGCAAGAATTGATGTAAAGATCATCTTTCCTCCTCCGCTTGCATGGTATTGTCATCCACTCTTTTGGGTAAATTCACTTCGGTTAAATAGCCGCTCACCATGGCGAGTAAACTGGCAATAATTAAGCTGCCTTCTACTTGCCAATAGCTCAATAAAACAGAACCCACCAAAGCGACGATAACCGCGACAAAAATTGGCAGGTTTTTAATGGTTGGGATCACAATCGCAATAAACGTAGCGGCCACCGCAAACTCTAGGCCCCATTGATTCAAATTCGGGATCTCTTTAC
Organism: Vibrio sp. S11_S32; assembly: GCF_014694465.1. Taxonomy (NCBI): domain Bacteria; kingdom Pseudomonadati; phylum Pseudomonadota; class Gammaproteobacteria; order Vibrionales; family Vibrionaceae; genus Vibrio; species Vibrio sp. S11_S32. The sequence goes on from NZ_JAAUWS010000049.1 coordinate 8,088, forward strand.
CTGCGATGATCCCCACCAAACTCGCAAGGTTCCAAAAAAGATAAAAACTCAACCCAGCCCCCAGAGCAAACCAAGGTTGAAATTGAGTTTTTGTTTGATGTCCGCATATTGCAAATAATTCGTCGGTTAATAAGAAACCAAGGGTTAAACGCCAACGAGCTGGCAGTAGACTGATTTTTTCGCGCATTGAAACGCTGTATAAGAAATGACGCGAGGTAATGAAAAATGTGGTCAGCAGCATGGTCCAAATACCTACGTTGGCATCAAACATTCCGGTAGCAACCAATTGCGCCGCACCAGCAAACAATATCGCTGATAATGCTTGAGCTTCTAATGAGGTTAAACCAATATCAATCGCGTACGATCCGGCTAATAACCCCCAAGGCAGTACCGCAATACTTAACGGCAAGATCGCGAGCGTACCTTGCCATAATTGTAAGCGGCGCGACCGATGATGCTCCTTCACGCTAGTCGCTGCTTTATTGGCGCAGTTTGTATTAACCGTGTTCGTATTAGCTGTGTTTGTATTAGCAGTATTTGTATTAACAACGTTTGTATTAGTACAACTGCTCTTATTAGTATGCTCATTAGCGTCCATGCTAAACCTTAATATTACGCGGTTTCAGTTGGGTCGATTAATTCCTCAAAACGACTATGCCCACGTAGCGATTCAAAATCCGGCTCTTCTGCGGCCAGTTCACGCAGCGAATTACTCGACTCTATCGCCAACTTCAAATCATTAATCGCTTGTTCTTCCGAACCTAAACGAGAGTACGCACAGGCACGTTGATATAAAGCATGACCATTATGATCATCCACCTCCAGCACCCGATTACAAATACTCAGCGCCCAGTGGTATTCATTAATTTCCATGGCTGCATCGGCTTTATGGGTCAGTGCTTCAAGATCGCCGGGGCGAATTTTTAAGATATCATCATAGGTTTCAATCTTCTGCTCTGGGGTTTGAGCACTTTGCGCCCGCAACCACAGATTATGAATTTCGTTAATGATTTCTATCTCGCGGTTATTTTCGGTAATGATGCGCGATTTTCGCTTAAGGTCACGCTCTAAAATGCTGAACTTTTTCTCATACGATAGCGTAATTTCACTCAGCTGTTTATCGGCCATTTCTTTGGTGTTGTGTTTGATCTCTTTTAAAGACTGCCAACCAACAAGCGCCACTAAAGATGCCACACCAGCAATAATGTAGAAGAAGTAAGTCACGGTGATATTAGAGTAATTGAGGGATTTATCGGCAACAGACAGTTCTCTGTCAGTAATTTGAACCGTGAGGCGACGCTCAAGATCTTGTTGCTCGGTACGTAATGCTTTTAATTCATCGAGCACATAACGTTCCATTAATGGTTTATCCATCATGGGTGTTTCGGAGTATTTTTGAGGTTCATTTGCGACCGCTTGAAAGGTCAGCAATAAAGAGAATAAAACAAATAGACAGCGTGTGATCATATCAATTTCCCTTTGATTCTAAATAGGCTCTCGGATCTGAGAGTTAATGTTTCGTCCAATAACGAAACATTAACATAATCAGTCAAAAATCACATCGAATCAAAGCGATTAATACCCTTATTACTTGGGGTATGTAACATTATTGTTGGTCATTAGGCCACATGAACCACAATTGAACTGTCGTCTTGTTTCTCGACTAACTCTCCAATTGAAATTAATTCAATATTGTATTGCTCTGCCACCACTTGAAGGGCTTGGCGATTGCCTTTTTCTACCGCTAGCAATAAACCGCCCGAAGTTTGTGGATCGCACAATACTGATTTTTGCAGATCGGTAATATTACCAATTAAATGACCATAGCTTTCATAGTTGCGTGAAGTACCACCTGGGGTGCAACCTTGTTCGATATACTCATAAACGCCAGGCAATATCGGCACTTTATCAAACTCAATATTCGCGATAACGTCCGAGCCTTGACACACTTCGCTTAAGTGACCAAGCAGACCAAAACCGGTAACATCTGTCATCGCTTTCACGCATTCAAGTTGAGCAAAATCAAAGCCTGGTTTGTTTAATTTACACATCCAATCGCGTGCTAAACCTTGATGTTCAAATTTTAATTTGGCGCGTTTTTCTGCAGTAGTTAAAATGCCAATCCCTAATGGTTTGGTAATAAACAACTCACAACCCGCTTTAGCTTGGCTATTGCGTTTAATGGTGTCGGTATCTGCAATACCGGTCACCGCTAAACCAAAAATAGGTTCTGGTGCATCAATTGAATGCCCACCTGCAAGTGTGATCCCTGCGTCTTTACACACCGAGCGGCCACCTTCAATCACTTGTTGCGCCACTTCTGGTGATAACTTATCTAACGGCCAGCCTAAGATCGCGATCGCCATGATCGGTTTTCCGCCCATTGCATACACATCGCTGATGGCGTTGGTTGCCGCAATGCGACCAAAATCATACGGATCATCAACAATTGGCATAAAGAAATCGGTGGTGCTGATAATCGCAGTACCATTTTGTAAATCGTATACCGCAGCATCATCACGCTCTTCGTTACCAACTAATAAGTTCGGATCAACAAATTGTGGCACACTGGTTTTTAAAATTTCATCCAATACTTTTGGTGAGATTTTACAACCACAGCCCGCGCCATGACTGTATTGGGTAAGACGAATATCGCTCATAGTATGACCTCAAATTGGTGTAAGTAACCGCCCCAAATCGATGGGACAATAAATAATACTTTATATTTAATTGTTAATGAACAGCGCTTGGCGTACCAGTCAATGTAGGATTATTGCCATCTAGACTCCATTGATACCAACCACCATCAAATACACTGATATTGTTCCAACCCATGGCATAAGCGTACAAGAATACCGCTGATGCTCGCCAGCCAGTGCCACAGTAGAAGCTGACTTTTTGATCGGTGCGAATATTCCACGCCTGCCATTTCGATTGAATTTCGCTGGCACTGCGCATAGTACCGTCCGGGTTGGTAAAGTCGTCTAAATTATTGGAATTTTTACCACCTTGCCCCCATTTAGCACCATCGATACGACCTTTAGGCTTAATATAGCTGTAACCGCTGGTATCGCCAATGTATTCACTCCAAGTCCGCACGCTGACGAGCGAGTTGTTATCGCTGTCTTTGAGCATGGTTTTCACTTGGCTTACATCGGTAATGTATTCAGGGTGGGCTGGAACTTTTGCGCCAAACTTCACCACATTTTTCACCGAATTATTACCCGATTGTGTCGGTAGATCCGCCGCTTGCCATGCTTCCCAACCACCATCCAATAAACGGACATCTTTAACGCCTGCATACATTAGAATTTGAGCAATACGCGCCGCATCTAAATTATCACGTCCATACAAAACCACCGTTGTGTCTTGGGTAATACCCAGTTTCTCAATGTTTTGTTGCAATTGTGCAGGCGGTACCACATTCCACAAAGGTTTAGATTCAAAGTCATTGGTATTAGCATATATCGCACCTTTCACATGAGATAACAAATATCCTGTAGCTGGGCCCCAACCGGCTTCAATGATTTTAAAATCATGTTGCGGCGCAGCCACTAACTGCGCATCATTCGACGATGAATGGCTAACCAACAGATTCAACCAACGAGGGCTGACTAAGGTTTTAAAATGCGGTAACGCAACCAATTGATCTTGAAAATCGGATAATGGCTTTTGCATAATTGCTACAGATTTAAAATCAATACCTGTTAATTGTTGTTGCAGTTTTTTCGCATTGCCGCTGTCACAATAAATCTTAATTGGTTGATTTTTATTGAGTTGTTTTTGATCCACTAAAAAGTGAGTTCTTTCGGCTACAGACATATTGTCTAACCATTGGCCGCGAATATTTACCGCATTAGGAATGTGTCCACCCAACTTCATACCTTCTTGCGGCCAACCATTGAAATACTCACTAGCACGACAATCAATGATCTGCGTCGAAGTGGCATTATCTGCTAGCACTGGCCATGAAATACAAATAGAAGTAAAAACAATGGTCGTTCCTAACCAATGCTTAATTTTATTTTTCGATACTAAAAACATAACTATCCCTATAGCCACAGTAAACACTGCTAGCTGAGTGTAAATGAATAAAAAATTTTTTACTTTTTCTACTAATATCAAGCAGGAAATTGAATCCGATCGGAATGAGTATAGACATTCATTCGACCGGTACGGCAATAACCCGATAAAGTCAGGTTTAATTGTTCAGATAAATCCACCGCCATGCTGGTCGCACCTGAAATCGCCAATAAAATCCCCACATTGGCAGCAGCTGTTTTTTGCACCATTTCAAAACTGGCTCGGCTTGAGACTAAAATCGCCCCACCTTGATAGTCAGATGTTAAATAATGACCAATGAGTTTATCTAACGCATTATGACGACCGACATCTTCACGGATGGCTAAGATCTCACCTTTGGCAGAAATATACGCCGCCGCATGGGTTGAACCGGTTTGTTGGTTTAAGGTTTGATGTTGTTTAAATTGTGATAATGCACGTTCAATTGCCTGATGTGACAGTGTGGTGGTATCACTCACTGGCGTCACCGCGCGTACCACATGCTGCAAACTTTCGGTGCCACAAATACCACAACCCGTTCGGCCACTCATATTCCGACGAGCACGTTTTAAGCGTTCAAAATGACGGTTCGCCAACTCAATATGCACTTCAACTCCATTGCATACAGGCACGACTTCAACGCCATGAATTTGCTTGGCATCATCAACAATGCCTTCAGTAACCGAAAAACCAACCGCTAAGTCTTCAAGATCGATCGCGCTGCACATTTGCACCGTATGAGCGATGCCGTTATACACCATCGCCACCGCCGTTTCGACTGCCAGTTCGTCTTCTTCCATATCAAACAATTGACCATCATGAAAACTCAAACGCGAATAAGTGCGGCAAGTGGATGTTGTCGCGAGAGGATCCGTTGAGCACATTAACGCATCGGCAGCGATAACTGACGAAACAACCGGTTGGTCAGTACATTCATTCATGAGAAGCGCCTTTGCTAGTCAATTGGAGGTTTAGATTTAGATAAACGAACACAGCCAATAAAGCGGCAACGTCGAGTCCGTTGGGGTTTTTAGGCGTAATCATTGGATGTGATCCCTAAGCGCTGCATACGAGAAAGTAAAGTGGTTCGCTTTAAACCTAAACGTTGCGCTGCGCCGCGAGGCCCTGCCACAATGCCATTGGTTTCTTTTAACACTTGAATAATTTGCTCGCATTCAAGGCTTTTTTTACTGCTCATCGCACTGCGATCGGTATTGCTGCAGGCTTGCTCTTTTTGCCCGACTGACTCAGTACAACAAAAACCGGAACGGGTTTGTGGATCATCATTGACACTAAACGAGGTGCTTTCAACTTCTGGAAAATACTCTTGCAGCTCTGAAATCGGCAAATGCAATACGCTGCCATAGGTCATGATCACCGCGCGCTCGATTACGTTTTTCAATTCGCGAATATTACCAGGCCACGGCAATGAAGACAGCACCCGCAGAGTTTCAGAGGAAATACTGCTGATATCACGGTTCATTTTTTTAGCGAAGATACGAGTAAAATGCTTCGCCAGCAATGGAATGTCTTCACGGCGCTCACGCAATGGCGGAATACGAATTGGAAATACATTTAAGCGATAATACAGATCGCGGCGGAAAGATTTATCATTCACCATACCCAATAAATCACAATGGGTAGCTGCGATCAAACGGACATCCACCGGAATAACAGTATGATTACCGACTCGTTCAATTTCGCCTTCTTGCAAAACGCGCAGCACTTTAGGCTGTAAATCAAGTGGCATATCGCCAATTTCATCTAAGAAGAATGTGCTGTTATGCGCTTCTTCAAAACGTCCCGTTTGCTGGGCTATTGCGCCGGTAAATGCCCCTTTTTCATGACCAAATAAATCACTTTCAAATAAACCCGATGGCACCGCTGAACAGTTCATCTTGATCATTTTTTTTCGACTGCGATGACTGGAACTGTGGATCATATTGGCGATCATTTCTTTACCTGTTCCGGTCTCACCCAAAATCAGCACTGTACTGTCACAATCGGCCACCATTAACACTCGTTGCAGTACATCACTCATCACCGCGCTTTGGCTGATGATGTCGCCAAACATTTCATTGTTTTGATAATCTTCTGATAGCAGCGCTTCATCTTGCTGATTAGAACGTGCGATCAATTTGCTATTACGTTGGAAATTATTGATTGCCACCGCCACGCGAGCGGCAATTTGCTGTAATAAATCGAGTAGATCTTCTGAGAAATAATTTTCATCTCGATGACCATATTTGATCACCCCCAGCACTTGCTGACGAAACAATAACGGCAACACACATTCCGAACTTAATTGATCGGTTACATAGTGATCATCAACATGCGAGTATTTGTGCTTCAATAATGGGTAATCTTCACGCCCTAAAATGATGGTTTTTTTAGTTTCAATCACGTGATCGGCAATAGTATTGACTTTGGCTTTTTTAGCGGTTTTATAATTGGGTTGACCATCGGAATCTTGAGTTACTTCATGACAACACAAGGTTTCACTGCCAGAGGCAAGAGACATAATACTGATGAATTCAATATTAAAGTGTTCGTGCAAGTGACGAAACAATAAGGTGGTTAAGCCTTCAAAATCAATTTGCCCTATCACCGCTTCCGTCACATCGACTAGCACATGATTGTGTAAGGTATTTTTATTGGGGATGGCATTAATAATGGCTGGATTTTTACCCAAACCTAATGATTGAGAATACCCTAACAGCGAGTCTTGATCGCCGTAATTATGATTTAAATTACCATCAAAAATTTTGGCTAAAATCAGAGAAATCACGATCGAAACTTGCTTTAAGTCTGAGATAAAAGCATCGCTAGCGGTTGAGACATTGACCACTTCTAATTTGCCAATGTAACGATTAAACGCACTTAACGGAAAATGCACCACATCGTTAGCACGATCGAAATTACTTAAATGAGAATACGATGGGAAATTGCTAACAAATGCATCGCGATTAAAGCGGGTGTATTTTTCAGAAAGTTGCACCCCTTGCGAGTCAGGCTCAATATCAGGTTGATCCAGCAATAAGGTATTAACAGCGGTTTGATGAGGGTAAAATAACAGGTGATTTTTTTTATCGGCGTTATAAAGCAAAATATTTGCCGATTGAAATTGTCCAGATTTCAGCGTTAAGGTATTGAGCTCCATAACCAAATCTTGCAGATTAACCGCACTGCATAACCGAGAGAAAAACTGGCTAATTTGCTCGTTAGGTATCGTTACATCAAGGGTTCGCTGCATACTGTTTCTCATCTCACTGGCTACCACTTTTGGGTGGTTATTATAGTGATATTTCTCTCTATTTTGGTTTGATCTCACTCAACAAAAGTTGAATCATATCACTATTTATTAATACCTCGTCTATTTTTTGCACAAAAAAGCCACCAACGTTATCCGCTAGTGGCTTACTTTTGTTAGATTAACAACTTTTTTGTCTCAATTAACCTTTGGCAGCAGTACGCAATTTATTACGTAATGCACTGTATTCCACTTGTACGTGGTTTTCAGCCCAAGATTGATCGTCAATCTTATCCACTTTTACTGCACAGTACTTAAACTCTGGCGTACCTGAGATAGGGTCAACATGCTCGATGGTGAGCTCATTACAAGCACCGATCCACCATTGGTAAGTCATGTATACCGCACCTTTATTGACACGCTCATTGTAGTTAGCACGAGAGATAACTTTACCGCGGCGTGATGAAATCCAGATCAAGGCTTGATCTTTAATTCCACTTGCTTTGGCATCATCTGGGTGCATTTGCACAAAGCCTGGTTCATCAGACAATGTTTGCAATGCACTACAGTTACCTGTCATTGAACGACAAGAGTAGTGGCCTACTTCACGAACAGTCGATAATACTAACGGGTAATCAGCATCCGGCAGTTCTTGTGGTGCACGCCATGCAGAGGCAAATAAATGCCCTTTGCCGTTGTCGGTGGTGAACTTATTGCCTTCAAATAAGAATGAAGTGCCTAAGTCGTGATCACCTTCTTCGGTACATGGCCATTGAACGCTCTTCAAGCCTTCCATTTTCTCATACGTTGCGCCTGCATATTCAGGGCATAGGCTACGCATTTCATCCCAAATTTCTTTGGTATTCGCGTAAGACATTGGGTAACCCATTGCCGTTGCCATTAGTGAGAAAATTTCCCAATCGACTTTAGTGCCTTTTGGTGGATTAATCGCTTTATTGAAACGTTGGAAACCACGGTCGGCACAACTGTACACGCCTTCATGCTCGCCCCAACTTGTGGCAGGGAAGATCACGTCAGCCATTTCAGCCGTTTGTGTCATGAAGATATCTTGAACAATAACCAGATCAAGTTTACCCATCATTTCACGGAATGCGGCTAAATCCGCTTCAGTTTGAGCTGGATCTTCACCAAAGATATAGTAAGCACGCATTTTTCCGTCATGAACTAAGTGGTTCATTTCAGTCAATTTGTAGCCTTCATTTGGTGATAATGGTACGCCCCATTTCTGCTCGAATTTGGCACGAACCGCGTCGTCAGTCACTTTTTGGTAACCAGGGTAGATGTTAGGCAACATACCTAAATCACATGTCCCTTGTACGTTGTTTTGTCCACGAACTGGACCACAACCTACGCCACGACGACCAAAGTTACCTGTGATAAGCGCTAGACTGGCTAACCCTTTAACCACGTCAACCGCTTGACCATACTGTGTTACACCCATGCCCCATAGAATCATAGATTCTGAAGACTGAGCATAAGTACGCGCCGCACGACGAATATCTTCAGGCTCTAAACCAGTAATAGCCGCCACTTTCTCTGGCGTATATTCGCTAATGATTTTCTTATATTCTTCCAAGCCATCGGTATATTGATCAATATACGATTGGTCTTGTAGATTTTCAGCAAAAATAGCATTGGCCATAGCATTAACTAATGCCATGTTAGAACCATTTTTCATTTGTAGCCATTGATCAGCCACGCGTGCACTTTCGATTTTACGTGGATCACAAACGATGATTTTGGCACCGTTTTGTTTGGCTTTAAGAATATGTTTCGCCACAACTGGATGTGAATCACCCGCATTATAGCCAAAAATGAGTAAGCATTTTGCGTCTTTGATTTCAGTAATGGCGTTGCTCATAGCACCGTTACCTACTGTTGCCTCCAGACCGGAGACTGATGGAGCGTGTCACACCCTAGCGCAGTGATCGACGTTATTGGTTCCAATAACCGCTCGCGCAAACTTCTGCATCACGAAGTTTGCTTCATTACCTGGACCACGGGCAGAACCGGTAGTCATGATTGCATCTGGGCCTGATTCAGCTTTGATTTTTTTAAGACGTGAAGTGGCAAATTCAATTGCTTCGTCCCAAGATACATTTTCCAATTTACCGCCTTTCTCGCGACGGATCATTGGGCTTTTAAGACGAGGAACTAAAAGGTTAGTATCGTTGAGAAAATCCCAACCATAGTACCCTTTCAGGCATAATTCGCCTTCATTGGTCCGGCCATCAGCCGGTTCAGCGCCCACCACTTTGCCGTTTTCAGTCAGTAAGTTTAACTTACATCCTGTACCGCAATATGGACACACTGTTAGTGTCTTTTTCATTTAAAACTCTCGCTTTTATGATCTGATTTTCTTTTTCTTCATCAACGGTTTTCAAGTTTGAATCGCCGTAAATTCAGTCAAAGTTATTAAAAAGAAATTACATCGCCAGCAGCACACGCCGCCGCCAGTTGTTTCTTCTTATTCATCTGCTCTAAATCATCTGGCGTCACCAAGCGCAAGGCATTGGTAGGACAAACACGAACACAAGCAGGACCAGCTTCGCTATGCGCACATAGGTCACACTTCAATGCTTGAGATGTTTGCTTCTCAGATTTGAACAATGATGATTCTGATTCTTTTTCGACTGTATTCGTCACTACCGTCATCGCACCGTAAGGACAAGCCACTACACAAGTTTTACAACCAATGCAGCGTTCTTGAATCACTTTGATGTGATTATCTTCAGAGATTATGGCGTTGTTCGGACATACTTGAGCACAAGGTGCATCATCACATTGACGGCATAAAACGGGTGTAGAAACATCCACGTTTTTAATGACCGTTAAGCGAGGCACGAAGTCTTTCGCAGTCAGCTCATAATCTGAATCTTCTTGATGTGAAATCACACAGGCGATAGTACAAGTTGTGCACCCAATACATAAATTGGGATCCGCAAAAACAAACTTATTCATGATCCAACCTTTTGTTAAGTCACAGAGCAGTCAGCTTTCACTCACCGCATTTCTGTCATTTTGCTATAAATAGAACAGCGAACAACTAAGAGCATAAAGTATGCCAAGTCACATCGCCTTGGCATTTAAACTATAATCAATTGAAAAATAACGAATTAAAAAGCAGAGTGGATTATAAGGCAGAGATGGAATAATGACTTTCGACAGTCGCACTCGCGCTGTCGTCATTATTGTCGAAGTAACGGATAATAAAAATGCCCAAGTCGCTGTGATTAACGATTTGCATCAATCACGACTTAGGCATTTATTATGTTATCCCATCTTAGTTGGAATAACGCGGTCATTTATCTTTGTTCGATAAACCGCTTTTATTATCAAACCTTAATTAACCGGTGTCACCGCAGGTGGGATCCAAGCTTGATCAATTAATGGTTGTTTTGGAGCATATGCACGCAAGATCAAATAGAAGTTGCCTGCTCCAGCTTTAGGTGAAGGCAACCAATTGGCTTTCTTCGCCGGATCGGTCGGCGCATTCGGCTGCATGTAAATGGTCACACTACCGTCGGCATTTTTAGTCAGACCTTTGGTTTTGTCACCAACAGCGTAACGCTGGATATCATTGGCAATAAAGTTAGAGTCCAAACCATAAAGCGTCATAGAGAAGAACTCTTTAACTGGTGGAACCGTATCTTTATCAAAATTAATCACATAGCTTTTGCCGCCTTGTAATGTTTTCCCTTTCACATCGACAAAGGTATTCATATACACAGCTTCAACCGGATCGTTAGCAATAATGCCACCTAATGATTGTATTGCCGCGCGAGTCACAAAATCACCGGCTAAACCCGCCGAACCAAAGCTCTCTGGTGGATAGTTCCAACCATTCACAATTTTAGATTTGTAAGCCCCCGTCGCCAGCATCTGGTTGATCATCGGACGCGCCGTTGCTGCCGCGCGGATCAAACCTTTCTTAATCGGCTCTGGCAATTTATCCAGGCTGTCAGCGGAGAAACTAGGGCCGACACCAATCTCTTTAAACAATTTAACTAAATCGCGATCACGATCAGCAGGTAATGGGTTTTCAGACCATGCACGGTTAATGGTGTGCCAATCGGCTAGTGGAGCTTTTTTGCTGTCGTAAGGTTTGAATACATCGCGACCTATTCTGGTCAAGCCCAATAGGACACCTGACTTTGTAATTTTTCATAGTCGATTGGCGTTAAATCACCAAGCGTAGTATGCAACCTTTCATGGTTGTAATACCGGATATATTCTTCAACATCTTC
>NZ_JAAUWS010000050.1:0-17352 GCF_014694465.1 Vibrio sp. S11_S32
TTAGGTTCTTTTTTTCTGCTCATGTGAAGATAATGAAGCATAAAAAGGATCGTTCAATAGGCAATTGTAGATCAAGTGATGATCGTCACATTCGCCTGTCAATAGGGTGCTGGTGAACGCTTACAATTTCTTCAATGGTTAACTTTTCAAAATATTGACTTTGAATTACATCAAAACACAAACTGGTGCAATGAATAGCAAGTGGAGAGTAATTCATTATACATCCTCCGCTTGTAATAGTGCTTCAAACGCACTGCCATCACGACGCATCAAATTAGGCACATACCGGGAATACACACGAAATAACATAGTTGTTGTCGTATGCCCCATTTGGCTTGCTATCCACTCAGGAGACTCACCAGCGGCCAATAATAACGTCGCATAAGTATGCCTGGTTTGGTATGGGTTACGGGGTTTTAAGCCAGCTCGTTCAAGCATTGGATACCAAACTGATCGCGATACAACTTGATAGTTCAAAGGACGACCTTTTTGATTGGTAAATACAAAAGGTTGTTTTGATACACGATTTTGTTTTTGCTTTTTTAGTGCGTCCACTACGCGGGTTGGTAAATCAATGGTTCGAAAAGAGCTATCTGTTTTTAATGATCCAACCACTCCCCTTACCAAGCTTTGCGATACCGTTAAACGCTTAGCCACTAAATCAATCTGTTTCCAAGTTAATCCATCGATTTCACTACTACGTAAGCCAGTAAAAAACCGGACAATGTAATAATTTTTAAATTCTTCTGGCGCAGCTTTAATGACCTGTTCCACTTCTTGAAAATTAAATGGATCAACTTCAGTGCGAGGAACTTTTAAGGCTTTAATATTTCGCCAAGGCGAAGTAAACTCATATCGTTCGGCGGCTTCATTAAGGATCATTCTTAACGGTGTCATAATATGATTAATCCGTGATGGGGATAGTACCTTTCCTTTTCGTCCTTGAACTTTGGCGAGAGCAGTTCGAAAAGAAAGAATGTCTTGTTTAGTGATGACGCTGATCTTCTTTTTACCGAATTTAGGCAAAATATGGTTGTTTAATGCCCCTTCAACATCCGTATAATGGCCAATCAGCCATTCCACTTGTTTTTCGGCTAACCATGTTTCAGCAAACTGTTCAAACATTGGTGAATTTGAACTTTCAAAATACTCTTTAGCTGTTTGTTTTTGTTCATCGATCGCACTAAATTTTATCGCGTTATTACTATTCGGAAAATATGATGAATATTTGAAAGTACCGATAATAATTTCAGCTTCAATACGTTTTAGCAAATTCTGTAATCGTTTTTGATTTGCAGGGGTATCAGGTAATTGAGTCTGTTCACGGCATCTATTACCAAGATAACGAAATTGAAGTACTAATTTATTATTTCTTACATTAATCACGCCCATAACTAATCATCCTTATAACCCAGTAATTAACGAATCAATCGTCATTCCATTTAAAATCTCCTCTTCAATTCGCTCCCATAAGAACAATATTTTTCTCCCTCCAAATGGGCGCACATAATGAACCCCTTCAAATAAAACGACATCTTTCAATTGCTCTCTAATTGTTCGCGTATCATATTTAATACGTTCAGATAGTTCTTTTGTTGTCAGATACGTCATGCTCATTTACAATCTCCTGATAATCAATTTAACTTGCAAAAGGTCTTAATTACCTTCTGCAGATTAAATATAACATTAAAATTATCTATTACAACCATTTTTAACCTATAGAAGAACATTTTTATCTGGAGAGGAACATGATTAAGTGCCACCTATCAAAAATTCTAGGTGAAAAAAAACTGAAAATTTCAGATGTATCTAGAGATACAGGAGTCAATCGCGGAACAATTACTCGACTATATAATGAGACAGCCACACGAGTAGATTTAGAAGTGATCGATACGCTTTGCAGTTACTTAAATATTTCGGTAGGAGATCTACTAGAACAAGAAAAGTAGATTAGTTTTTCTTATATTGGGCTGATGATTTCAGCTCATTTATGATTTCTCATTAAAAAACAGCTATGGACACCAAATGACCACCGTTTGGCCACCGAGCTATTTTAGGTAAGGATTTTTAGACAATCGGCGAATACCAGATACACAAAACCACTCAATAAAGAGTGTTATTTATTAAAGAGTTACATTGAAATGGTGTTGCAAAAGCGATTGGAGCGTGCGGCGGGAATCGAACCCGCATCATCAGCTTGGAAGGCTGAGGTAATAGCCATTATACGACGCACGCTTACTTTGAGATTGGCTCTCTTGGAAAGCCCAGTAATGATGCCACAACTTAAAGGAAATGAAAGACCTAAATACAAAAAAAAGTTTGTTTGATGCCTTTTTGTGCAATTAAAGTCCAAAAAGAAACCGACAGCGTTAAACCATGCGGTAATGATAACGTTAGCAAGGTTAAACCGTTTCATCGAAGTTAAGAGACACCTCAAATGGAACACAAGGATCAATAAACGCCAGCAACAAATTTAAACCTAATCGTGGCTGATGCGAAGGCAAAGGACACTCGGTTAAGAGTTCGATTAAGCCGGTAGTGCACAGCGCATCAGTCGGGCTCTGGATGGTATAATGGGTTACTTCCGCTTGTTTATTACATTTAACTTGATGAATTAACCGTCCTCTTGGTGCATAAGCCACAAACGTCGACCCTTGCGTTGGCGCTGCTGGTAAGCCTAATGCGCTTTGTTGATAAACCAATTTGACCAGTTGTTGCAGCTTAATCCACATCACGCCACACAGAGCATGGTTCGCTATTTTTGACTCACCTATTTTGCTCTCACTTATCTTGCCCTCACCCAGCGACTCTGCGTTCAAGATGATGCGCAGTTGTTGCCATTTTTTATCGCCAAGATCCCATGTGTAATGCTTTGCCCACTACCATAACTCAAACATCGGGCTGGAGGGCGCAAAATCTATCGCGGCGGCATCAAATTTTTCCGTCGCTAACCAATCTTGAATATCTGCACTGTCGAGTTGCAACATCGCTTCAATGCCCGATTGGTGTTGCCCTGTCAGCAATAAGCGAATGATCGGAGCCCACAAACTGGTGAGGTTCAAGCGTTGAGCAACTTGCATCCATTGCATTGCGTAAGTGTTGATACACTCTTGCTTTAATTGTGTTTGTTGCTCAACAGAAATCTCAGGGCACGTTGTGGCTTGCACGACTGAAAAACTGGCCAAACTGGCGACTTGATGGGAAACCGGGCACAAGCTGATCAACTGACCAATACGTTGCATCACTTGTGATTGAGTCAGCCCAATTAAGCACGGTTCAATCGATATACGCTGGTAATCCAGTTGCACGCTTTGTATATGTGCGCTTGATTTTAGTTGATGCGTGCTTAATTGATACGCACTTGGTTGATATGAACTTGATTGATGCGCACTTGATTGATAAATAGCTTGGCTGCCAGTCGCCGTACAGCGTAATTTAACAAAACCATTAAATTGCGGCTGACTATCTTGTGGCTGAGGCTGAGTTTGATTCGCCGCGAGATTGCTACGGTTTAATTTATGACTCATTGACTGACCGACGGCTCTAATGAACGCGACCATAATTGGCGGCGACTATGGTTGATTTCATCGGTGGCAAGTGAGGTGACCAGACGCATCACATCTTTGGCTAAGGTGACCGCTTGGCTGTGTTCGGTTAAGCCCGCAATTGGCGACATTAATGAACAAGCTAAGAACTGACCAATACCTGCGACTTCCGAGGCGTAAAAACGATAATCGTTGCCAGCCAAATGCAGACCAATTTCTTCGCCCACGCGTAAATCAGCCCATAAGCCTTGAGTCTCATCCATTGGCATGATCATTAAGTTCAGCATCCAAGGCGTTATCATCCCCCCCATCCAATGATCTTGATACGGTTGCAAGCTCACCATTTCAATCTCAATATGAGGCGAAACAAAGGACAGTGACTGCATCTGTTGAGCAAAAATACGCTGATACACAGCTTCAATATCGACTTTCTTTTGAGCAATATCAGCGGGAGATAGATTCATTTGAGTTCTCTGTATTATCGGAGCCAGTTAATAGCGCTAACGTTGCTAAGGCATCAGCTTCTGGCCATACTTCCACCGCAAAGCCGCCTGCTTGGATCAGCAAATAATCGCCTAACTCGACGTTATCTGACATCAATAACAGGCTAACTTCGCGCTCACTGTCTAAACAGCGAACGCGGGCAGTACCATTGCCTAATGCAACCACTTGGCTAGGAATACCTATACACATGATGATGACTTATCGTCTATCTGCGCTTTTTTTTGCAGATCAAAACCATGCTGAGTCAGCAAGTCCACCACATGAGCGAGCATCGGATCCACTTTGCCAAGCAAGGTCTCTGTCATGCCAATATGCGGCTCGATAGATTGTGGGATCGCGCCAACCAAATACAATTTCTTCGGGTAACGATCGAGCATAATCAGCGACGATAACAGATCCCCTAATCCCAATTGATGAGGCGAGATCTTCTGCGCAAATAAAGCTGGAATGGCGTCATCTTCAAGCAATATCACCGTGCCAGGCACCGCTTTATGCTTAACCGCATCAACAATGATCACCACGTCTTTATCGATTAAAAAATCCAGCAACTCCATGCCCGCAGTGCCACCATCCACCACTTCTAGCGCATCGGGGGTGTGATAGTGTTGCTCAAAGGCGCGGATCACTTCCACGCCAATCGCTTCATCGGTGAGCAGTAAATTGCCCACCCCTAATAATAATGCCGCCATTACAGAACCTTAATCACATTAACTGGCAGGCCTTCGGTATCAAACAAATGGATCGCACAAGACATGCAAGGATCAAATGAGTGAATAACGCGCAGCACTTCCAATGGTTTGTCTAAATCGGCAACGGGTAACCCAACCAAAGCTTGCTCGTAAGGCCCAGGGACACAGTCTTCATTACGCGGACCGGCGTTCCAAGTCGATGGCACCACCGCTTGGTAGTTCTTGATTTTGCCTTCTTCAATCACCACCCAATGCGACAACATGCCGCGCGGCGCTTCCAGAAAACCGACACCTTTAATTTCAGTATCAGGCATATCCGGTTTGTTATACGTGCTGGTGTCGCCTTTTTTGATATTGGCGATCAAGCGATTAAATTGATCAGTCACCACTTCGTGCAACATGCCACAACGGACCGCACGCGCGATCACACGCCCCATAGTAGAGTGCATATCTTCTAAACCATATTGACGATGGCTGACATCATTGATAATGCGAGTAATATCATCGAAATGACGTTGGCAGTCTTGGTTTCCGGCGGTGATCATACACATCATGTTCGCCAGTGGCCCTAACTGCACCGCTTCGCCATAAAACGCCGGAGACTTCACCCAACTGTATTTATCGTCGGCATCCCAACCAGTGTAATTAGGTTCGGTTTGCCCTTCCCACGGGTGCAGTTTACCTTCATCGTCATACCATGAGTGTTTGGTTGATTCAGTAATGCCTTTGATCAACCAGTCGTCGGTGTAGCTGGTGATCGGACGGAAAGTAGCAAGATCGCCATCTTTTATAAAGCCGCCTTCCATCACAAATTCGGTGCTTTTTTCATCCACAGGGAAGTTAGGCACTGAGATGTAATTTTTTACCCCTCCGCCAGTTTTAAACGCATCAGGATAGTAGCAAGCCAGTAGCACCGCATCCGGTTTGTAGACGTTTTCAATAAAGCCTTCTAAGCGATCGATAAAGCTTTTTAGAAAATCTAAACGTTCGATATTAAGCACTTCAATCCCATCAAGGTTGATAGGGTTTGCAACGCCGCCCACCGCTAGGTTTTGAATGTGCGGGCTTTTTCCTCCCAGCAGGGCCACCACGCGAGTCGCGTCACGCTGACACTCTAACGCTTGTAAATAGTGGGCAAAGCAAATCAAGTTTACTTCTGGTGGCAGCTGCATTTTAGGATGTTCCCAGTAACCATTGGCAAAAATGCCCAATTGACCACTATCGACTAGCCCCTAAATTTTACCTTTCACTTTGGTAAATTCAGCCACAAAATTGCCTTCCCATAACGACACTGAATTTGCCAATGCCGCCGCTTTGGCCGGATCCGCTTTTAAGGCCGAGGTAATATCCACCCAATCAAGCGCCGATAATTGATAAAAGTGCACAACGTGATCTTGAATACCGTGCGCCGCTTGAATGATATTACGAATATATTGGGCGTTTAATGGCACGTCTAAATCGAGCGCATTTTCCACCGCTTTTACTGAAGAAAGTGCATGAATCGTGGTACAAACGCCACAAATTCGTTGAGTAATGGTCCACGCATCAATTGGGCTAGTGCCTTGTAAAATGTTTTCCATTCCGCGCCACATGGTGCCTGACGACCAAGCTTTAGTCACCACACCGTTATCAATTTCGCAGTCTATGCGCAGGTGTCCTTAAACATACTCTATGACCATCATCAGAAGATAAATAAAAAATGAGCAATGACTTTTCTCCTAAGAAATCGGTCACAGCCCATTTTATTGCAGTTTACTTTAAGTGAATAATTGACATTATTTCAACACCAGCCGTAATAACGAAGAAATGTATCTGCTATTAATGACTACCAGTAAAGAATCCGACAATCAAACGCAGCGCAATAAAGGTTAACGCCACTTTAAGAATGGTATGAAAATGTTGGTTCGACACTTTATATAAAATACGTTTGCCAATATAAGTGCCCACAAAACCACAGGCGATCATCAAGGCGATCACCCCGATCCAATCTTTAAATGCAAAACCTAAGAAAGCAAACACCACCACTTTAATGGTGTGTTGCATTGACATAAAGCAAGCCATGGTCGCGCCCAGTTGACGGCGATCGGGCAATAAGTTTTTCACCGTGGCGATCAATAATGGTCCGGTAGCGCCAACAAACATGCTAAGGAAAGTCGTCAGAAAGCCAATCCCTACTAAACCTTTCGTGCCTTTCAAGCTTAAATTGATTGGCACCCAACTGCTGATCAAAATAAACACCGCCAGAATAAGCTCTAAATAACGGGTCGGTAAATTCAGGGCCAGTTGACCACCAATAATCGCGCCAATCACTGCACCAACAAAGTACCAGCCGAGAAATTTCCTTTCGATGTACTTGCGCATCAAAAATGCACGGCCGGCATTAGAACCCAGTTGCACCACCGCATGCACCGGAATAACCGCTTGTGCTGGGATCATGGTGATCATAAAAGCAATCAGCGTCGCGCCACCACCAACGCCAATAATGGTATTGAGCATCGAAGTCATGCCACTTAATAAGATCAGAAAATAAAATTGAGAATCACTAAGAATATCGGGTTTGAAGTGCAGTATAAAATCAAGCATGGCGAGTTCATTTTAGGCTAAAACGCGATTATACCCCTCAAAGCAAAAAAGTGGTTACGAATAGGCAGTTTTGACAGAAAAAGATCAAAAACGGCACAGGATATTCTCCTATGCCGTTTGATTGATTTAATAATGTCGCCACATTTGGCATCATTTAACGAGAAGATCCCGAACGATGCCTCTGGCAATTCTCACACGCCAATTCCCGCTGGCATTGCTGCGCGGTTTCTAACTCACATTCACTGTTTTTGCATTGGCCGAGTTGGCTGACATAAACGGTAATTTTTTGACTTACTTGGTCAACATAACGATTTAGAATTTTCATGCTCATTCGGCTCTCCTTGATTTTATCCTTTCCGCTTTTAGCTTAATTGAAGCTGACACTTTGTTGTTACCATCAGTATAAAAATGACTCTGCGGCAACTTCAATTATTGCTATTCGCTCTGCTCTGTTTACAACAAAGCGGGTAATTCTCTTAGCATTGGGAAGGCGTTTTTCATGTGATTTTGCGTGACCACAAAGCCCACTAAGGCATCATCAACATTAAACGCTTTGGCAGTAATACCGTCGCCATCGAGTTCTACTTGCCAACGATAAACACTCTCACCAGTGTGACCGCTTAATTGGATTGGCAGATCCGGCGTTTTCACTTTCACCAACATCGACGCCAATTTGAGTGCGGCATTTTCTTGATCGGCATTGAGCAAGCCTTTGGCCAATACATTGGTGCTTAATAAGGTCGGTTGCAGGTAAGACAACACCTTGTTTTCAATTTGCGCACAATCACCAATCGCATAAATATTAGGCTGTGAGGTTTGTAATTGACGGTCGACCACAATACCTTTGCCCACTTCTAACCCAGCTTGCTGAGCCAATTGTACATTCGGCTTTAGGCCCGCCGCTGAGATCACGCTATCAACTAAAAATTGCTCGCCAGACTCCAGCGTCACTTCAATGCCAAATTCGGTTTTATCTAAATTTTGCACACTATTGCTTAACTGCAGTTTGACCCCACGTTTACGCAATTGCTTTTGCAGTGGCGCAGATACGACATCCGGTAATAAGGTGGCCATCACGCTATCGCAGGGATCGACCAATGATACCGTTTTGCCCGCAGACGCTAAATCCATCGCCAGCTCAGTCCCAATTAAACCCGCGCCAATGATCAAGACATGTTCGGCTTGGCTTAGCTCTTGCTGTGCGGCTTGAAATTCAACCCGACTATTTAACGTCACTATGTGTTCAACCGCTGATCCTGTCATCGGTGGCACAAAAGCAGATGCGCGTGTCAGTCATAATAGTCACGCCATTTTCTTGTGCAAACACCTCTGCCGTTTGACGAATAAGGGCGGCAGCATCTTGATTTTTAGAAAATACATGGCTCAGATCGGGCTTGTTATAATCATGGCCATCATCGGCTGTGATCACTGTGATCGGCGTATCAGTGTCGGTGCGACGTAGCGTTTTCACTAATTGATAGGCAGCAAAACCACTGCCTATGATCATAATTGGATTACTCATTAAGCCACCTGTGAGCCGTTGTTTTTACCTAGCTTGCTAGCACAAGGTTCAAACACTTCTTTACCAATACCGCAATCTGGGCATAAGAAATATTCTGGCACTTCAGCCCAAGCGGTTCCTGGCTCTACCCCTTGATTTGGTTCGCCGAGTTCAGGCTCATAAACCCATTGGCACACGGTACACAGCATTGCTTGATCATTTGCATCATTACTTGTTTGTTCTGTTGTCTTTGGCGCTTCAACTTCAACGCTTGCAGCAGGGATCGCAATACCCGTTACTGGCGCATTGGCTGCTTGCTTCACTTCATTCGGTACCGCTTTTGATACCGGAACACCTGTGGTTTGCTTAACAATTGGAGAAATGGTGTTGGATAACTCATACAGTGCCCATTCACGCGCGATCTGACGACCATATTCACGACATTCTTGCATCGCTTTCCCATCTGGACGCCACTTAGTTTTCTTGCTGATCGCCGTTTCAAAACCACAATCCATTAAGCGAGTGTGGATACGGTCTACCGCGCCACCATTCCAACCGTAACTACCAAATGCCGCCGCTTTTTTATTCTTAAAGCGCATACCGGTAATTTCTTCTAACATGCCCGCCACTTTTGGCATCATCACATTATTCATGGTTGAAGATCCCACTAAGATACCTTTTGAGCGGAATACGCTAGAGAGGATCTCATTTTTGTCATGAAGCGACACGTTAAACACTTTTACTGCCACGTTCGGGTCAATATCGTGAATACCTTGTGCGATACCATCGGCCATCATACGCGTGTTGTTAGACATTGAATCGTAGAATAAGGTAATACGATCTTCTTGGTAATTATCCGCCCACTCAAGATATTGATGAATAATTTGAGTTGGGTTATCACGCCAAACAATACCGTGCGCGGTGGCAATCATATCCACTGGCAACTCAAGGCTTAATACTTCTTTAATTTTAGCCGTCACTAAGGCGCTAAACGGGGTTAAAATATTGGCGTAGTAACGTAGGCATTGCTCGTATAATTCCACTTGATCAACTTCATCGTTAAACAAGTGCTCGTCACAGTAGTGTTGACCAAATGCATCGTTACTAAACAATACTGCGTCGCCTGTCATGTAAGTCATCATGCTGTCTGGCCAATGCAACATTGGAGATTCAACAAACACTAATGCTTTACCGTTACCCAAATCGATGCTGTCGCCAGTTCTCACCACATTGAAGTTCCAATCTGGCTGATGGTGATGACCGGTAATAGAATCCACCGCGTTTTCGGTACAGTAAATTGGCGTGTTGGGAATTTTAGCTAATAATGCACCTAACGCACCGGCATGATCTTCTTCAGCATGGTTGATAACAATGTAATCAATCTCATTGAGATCAATTTCCATTTCTAAGTTTTGGATAAACTGCTGGCTGAAGCGATGATCTACTGTATCAATAAGAACGGTTTTTTCTTCACGAATAAGGTAGCTGTTATAACTGGTACCACGGGTGATTTTGTATTCTGTACCATGGAAGTTTTGTACTTCCCAATCGCGTTGACCAACCCAGTGGATATTGTTTTTAACATGAATAGACATAAAGACTCCTGAATAAAATACTAAACTGTATTGCCGCCTTATCAATTTAGGCATCAATACTAAAATTAATTAACTCTCTGCCCTGTATATTGCAGTTAGCGTGCCAACTTTTTAGATCTTTAATATTCAATGAGTTACGATTTTTACTCTTTAGTAGTATGTCATTTTGACAAAACCCGAGTAGTATCAATGTGACAGCACAATGTCACATTGACAGTATATATCCACGCTTCGGCTAGTGTGAACGCTCTCAATATGACCACTCTAAAATGACGGCGACTTAGGTAAACAACATGCAGCAATTTCACACTCAAATTACTCAATTAGCATTAGATCTGACTCTAGGGATCTCCAATCAAGATAGATTTGACCGTCTGTTGGAAGTGCTGCGTAATTTATTAAAGTGCGATGCAGCAGCGTTATTGGCTTATCGCGATCAGCAATTTGTGCCACTGGCCATTGATGGCTTGTATGAAGAAGTGATGGGACGCCGGTTTAATATCAATGAGCACCCGCGTCTTGAAGCCATTGCTCGCGCGGGGGATGTGGTGCGCTTTCCGGCCGACAGTGATATTGCCGATCCTTACGATGGGTTAATTCCCAATAAAGGCGATAAACTGCATGTACATGCTTGTGTCGGCTTACCCCTGATCGCCCATGGCAATTTAATTGGCGCGTTAACCATCGATGGGTTTGATGCTCACCAATTTGACCAATTTAGCGACCGAGATTTAAGAACCATTAGTGCATTGGCCGCTGCCAGTTTGCATACATCCCTGTTAATGAAACAATTAGAGTTACAAGTCGTCAATGTCAGCGCCAATAGCCCGCAAGTCACCAAAGACATAAAATTGGATGAAGAAATGATTGGTCAATCTGGCGCGATGATGGATTTACGCATGCAGATCCAAGCAGTCGCCAATACTGATCTTTCTGTCTTAGTGATGGGGGAAACGGGCGTAGGTAAAGAGCTGGTTGCCGCCTCTATCCACGCTCAATCAAACCGCGCTAAACAAACTTTGGTATATCTAAACTGCGCTGCGCTACCAGAGTCGGTGGCAGAAAGTGAATTATTTGGTCATGTCAAAGGAGCCTTTACTGGCGCGATCAGCCACCGAAAAGGCAAATTTGAACTGGCCGATAACGGGACACTATTTTTAGATGAAGTCGGCGAATTGCCATTAGGGCTGCAATCAAAATTGTTACGAGTGCTGCAATATGGCGACTTACAACGCGTCGGTGATGACAGCGTATTAAAAGTGAATACCCGCATTGTGGCGGCGACCAATCGCGATTTGCATCAAGATGTGGTGACTGGGCAATTTCGCGCCGATTTATACCACAGATTGAGTGTGTTCCCGATCCATGTTCCTGCCTTACGCGAGCGTGAAGGTGATACCACTTTGCTCAGTGGTTTCTTTATCGAAAAGTGCAAAAACAAACTGAATCTTAATCATTTAAGCATTTCACCAGCCGCGTTAAATTTACTGCGCCAATACCCTTGGCCGGGCAACGTGCGCCAGTTAGAGCATTCAATTCATCGCGCAGCCGTTTTAGCCAGAACTGAAACCTTTAGCCGCAAAGAGAATATGCCATCGAGCCATGTGATCCTGCAGCCGCATCATTTTGAATTAACCCAAGCGGCTTCGTCTAAGCCACAATCATCAAGCCATCAAACTGCCGCTAACGAAAATTTATTGCCGCAGACGTTAGATCTTGCGCCAAATATTGATCCTCAAGCTGGGCTCAAACAAGCTACCGAAGATTTTCAAACTCAAATTATCACTACCGCACTCAATAATAACCAACAAAACTGGGCTGCCACCGCTCGAGATCTGCAAATCGACAGTGGAAACTTGCATCGTTTAGCCAAGCGCCTAGGCTTAAAAAATTAAAATTGAAATTGAAACTCAACCAAAGTCATTATTTATAACGACATACTCACAGTCTTGAGCGCAGATACGTAGCTTCAAGTACCAAGGGTATTTTTAAGGAGAGAAATATGAGTCACTTAGTCATCCCAAGTCATTGGAAAATCAAACGCTCTACTCACTTTTTCACTAAAGATAATGTGCCAAAAGCGTTATTAACTCACCATAATACTGCCGAAGGTGTGTTTGGTCAGATCTGCGTAATGCAGGGTACCGTGACCTTCTACGGGTTTGCCGACGAGGCCGCCACTGAGCCAGAACAAACTGTGGTGATCAAAGCCGGAACCTTTGCCACCAGCCCGCCGCAATATTGGCACCGTGTTGAAATGAGTGATGATGCTCAATTTAACATTAACTTTTGGTCGGAAACCGATACCGGCAATAAAGCGATGTTTAAAAGCTCACGTATTCATAGCACCAAGATCGATGGGTTGTTAGATAACGAATAACTGCCTTAATATAAACTAAAAAGTCCGTCATTATTTTATTTAATGACGGACTTTTCTTTTGCCTTCTCTGTGTTATACCAATTCCATTTAATATTTGATCAATTTGAATACGCCGCAAAGACGCTGATCCATCCTTGTGTGCTTGAGAAAAGGCCATCCATAGCCTTTGACACTTTTCTCTGTACTCAATTTTGAACGAGCATTAAATTTATGGAGTAGGTATTATCACGGCGCTTAATTTTTGTTCTTAATTAACTTTATCACACCATTTTTTACCACAGTGTTCGCTTCAAACCACTGACTTCCATTAAGCGCGTTGAAATTTCTTCCACCGATAATGTGGTGGTATTTAAGTATGGGATCGCTTCACGGCGGAACAAACTTTCGACTTTGTTGAGCTCTTTTCCACATTGATTTTCGCTTGAATATTCGCTATTCGCATAACGTTCATGCCGGATCGCCATTAAGCGTTCAGTGTCGATCGTGAGGCCAAATGTTTTGAAACGGTAGGGTTCTATCTCTTTTGGCAACTTTAGTCTCGCCATGTCATCTTCAATAAACGGGTAGTTCACCGCCCGCACTCCAAACTGCATCGCAAGGTATAAGCAAGTAGGCGTTTTACCACAACGCGACACGCCCAATAGAATGATATCCGCTTGTTCAAGATTGTTAAGCGATACCCCATCATCGTGCGCTAACGTGTATTCAATCGCGGCAATTCGTTTTTGATAACTGTCGGAATCTTTATTTATACTGTGGGATCGATGTAATTTAGGCGCAGGCTCTAGCTGTAAATCACGCGTTAATGGTTCCACTAACACACTCAAAACATCATACAAATTGGCGTTAGCTTGAGCAATAATGGCTTTAATTTCCGGCAATACGATCGAGAAAAACACTAATGGCTTTTCACCCGTCTCGATAAACTTTTGATTAATCTGATTTTTCACATATTGCGCGCGTTCAACCGTTTCAACAAATGGCAAAGTTACTTGCGAAACTTCAATCGGAAACTGACCTAAAACCGCATGGCCTAATGTTTCCGATGTAATGGCCGTTCCATCAGAAACGTAAAATACATCACGAAAATTTGTTTTGCTCTGCATAAGAAGTTGAATCCTCGGTAAGTCCCTGTCAGGTTATCAGTATGATCGAGGTGTAAAAAAACACAACCAAAATTTCACACGTTTTTTTTTACAGCTTGCCACCACTGAATATAGATCGGCCCATTGACCATAAACTGATTTTTAGCAAAACAATGTGAATGATCCCACATTGATTAACTTAAATTTATGATGAGAAATACAGGAGAGTTGCCCGTGGATAAAAATGTGGTTTGGTATGATGCTTTATCAATTAATGATGTTGATAAAGTCGGGGGAAAGAACGCGTCTTTAGGCGAAATGGTCGCAAATCTTTCAAATGCTGGCGTAAAAGTACCAAATGGGTACGCAACAACGGCTTTTGCCTTTAACCAATTTTTAGACGCTAACCAACTAAATGATCGAATCTATCAGCTACTTGATGAGCTCGATGTTGATGATGTGAACGCTCTTAAAAAAGCAGGCAGCACGATCCGCCAATGGGTCCTTGGTGCTCCCTTCCCTGCCGATCTCGAAAACGGGATCCGCGAATTTTATAAACAACTGGGTAATGGCGACGATATGCTTTCTGTTGCGGTTCGCTCCTCAGCAACCGCAGAAGATCTGCCCGATGCCTCGTTTGCAGGCCAACAAGAAACCTTTTTAAACGTGCGTGGCATTGACGCCGTTATCGAAGCCGCCAAACATGTCTTTGCTTCATTATTTAACGATCGCGCTATCTCCTATCGCGTTCACCAAGGCTTTGATCATAAAGGCGTGGCATTGTCTGCGGGGATTCAGCGCATGGTGCGTTCTGACAAAGCCTCTTCTGGCGTCATGTTCACTCTTGATACCGAATCGGGCTTTGACCAAGTGGTCTTCATTACTTCCTCTTGGGGCTTGGGCGAAATGGTGGTGCAAGGCGCGGTTAACCCTGATGAATTTTATGTCCACAAGCCAACCCTACAAGCCGGAAACCCAGCGGTAGTGCGCCGAACCTTTGGCTCCAAACAAATTAAAATGATCTACGCCGATGGCAAAGAGATCGGCACTCAAGTCGAAATTATCGACACCACCGATGAAGAACGTCGCCAATACTCTCTAAACGATGATGAAATTCAAGAATTAGCCAAACAAGCGCTGATCATTGAAAAACATTACGGCCGCCCAATGGATATTGAGTGGGCAAAAGATGGCATTACTGGTGAATTGTTGATTGTTCAAGCTCGCCCTGAAACGGTGCGCTCGCGTGATGATCAACAAGTGATGGAACGCTTCCAATTAGACGATCAAGCCGCCAGCCAAACCATTATCGAAGGCCGCGCGATTGGCCAGCGTATTGGCGCCGGTGTGGTTCGAGTAGTGAAAAGCCTAGATGAAATGGATCAAGTGCAAGTGGGCGATGTATTAGTGGCCGACATGACCGATCCAGATTGGGAACCGGTAATGAAAAAAGCCGCGGCGATTGTGACCAACCGTGGTGGACGGACTTGCCACGCCGCCATCATTGCGCGTGAGCTCGGTATTCCTGCGGTGGTCGGTTGTGGGGATGCCACCAGCAAACTCAAAGATGGTCAGCGTGTGACTGTATCGTGCTCGCAAGGCGAAACAGGGTTTGTGTATGAAGGCGAGTTGGACTTTGAAATCAAGCTCTCTTCCGTCACCGACTTGCCCGATTTACCATTAAAAGTGATGATGAATGTCGGCAACCCCGATCGCGCATTCGACTTTGCTTGTATCCCTAATGAAGGCGTTGGTTTAGCGCGTTTAGAATTCATCATTAATAAAATGATCGGCATTCACCCTAAAGCGTTGCTAAATTACGCCCAGCAATCGGATGAACTGAAAGCAGAAATTGATCAACGTATTGTCGGTTACGCGAATCCAGTTGAATTCTATATTGAAAAATTAACCGAAGGGATTTCCACACTGGCAGCGGCTTTCTGGCCAAAACGTGTGATTGTGCGGATGTCGGATTTTAAATCGAATGAGTACCGTAACCTCGTCGGCGGCATCAATTACGAGCCAACCGAAGAAAACCCAATGCTAGGATTCCGTGGTGCTTCGCGTTATATCTCGCCTAAATTCCAAGATTGTTTTGCGTTGGAATGTGAAGCGATGAAACGAGTTCGCAATAAAATGGGCTTAAAGAACGTCGAAATCATGATCCCATTTGTGCGCACCACTAACGAAGCCGCTGGCGTGATTGACCTTCTTGCTAAGTTTGATCTTAAACGCGGTGAAGATGGCTTAAAAGTGATCATGATGTGCGAGCTGCCATCGAATGCAATTTTGGCAGAAGACTTCTTAAAATACTTTGATGGCTTCTCGATTGGTTCTAACGACATGACCCAATTAACCCTAGGGCTGGATCGAGATTCTGGCGAAATTGCTCACATGTTTGACGAGCGAAACCCTGCGGTTAAAGCCATGTTAGCAATGGCAATAAAAGCGGCCAATAAAGCCGGAAAGTACGTAGGAATTTGTGGTCAAGGCCCATCCGATCACGACGATCTGGCTCAATGGTTAATGGAACAAGGCATTGATTCGGTATCATTAAACCCTGATACCGTACTCGAAACTTGGTTACACTTAGGTGAAAAAGTGCAGTAATGACGATTAGATAGAGATGTTTGATTGAATAAAAATGAGCTCAGTTGAGCTCATTTTTTTTGAAGTTTTGGACTTACACATTCAAATATTAACCTAAACTTACTTTTGGACATTTCCGAGTTACAGGTTTTACTTATGTAGTAAATTACGGATTAGTTGATGTACGGAAGAAGTAACGCCCAATTAAGGTGTGAGGCACGCTACCACAGCACTCAATTTCAACACCGTAAACACCAAATTAGACCTACACCAAAAATGCCAAGCGTGCTGAATCACTCTTAAATTGTTTGTTAGCTTTTATCTTGATTCAAGTGATGAACTGTTAACTCATATCGAGGCAGTGCCGCTGAGTCACATTTTTCGCATGTGTAAATCCAAAGTGAGCTTGAAGTTTCTTTTTTTTCATTGAACACGGTTTCAAATTTAGAAATAGCTTCAATGCGACTGGAAGTAATTTCGCTAGCTGAATCACAAGAAGAATCTGAAAGTGTAGGATCATATTCCCAAGACTTTAAACCAACACCACAAATGGTATTAGGGAATAATGCTTGTAGTCGAGAAAACTCAACTACTGGTAGGTCTAGTTTTTGGCTAGCAGGGATGGAAAGAACATCCATGTTTACGTTTCTAAATACGACAGATTTAAAAGACTCGATTTGTGCACCTTTAACTTTTAAGTATGCAGAGAAATTACGAGCTGAAACTTTCGAAGTATTTTCATAGGATAATGTTAGTAAGCGTTCACCAGCACCCTATTGACAGGGCTGGTGAACGTTAAAAACCGAATACGTTTGGGTAGGGCTGTCGATTCGTCACGGCTGTGACGATTTCGGACACAACTGACCATGCTGAGAGGCCAC
>NZ_JAAUWS010000051.1:0-16909 GCF_014694465.1 Vibrio sp. S11_S32
AAGATGTTGAAGAATATATCCGGTATTACAACCATGAAAGGTTGCATACTACGCTTGGTGATTTAACGCCAATCGACTATGAAAAATTACAAAGTCAGGTGTCCTATTGGGCTTGACCAGAATAGGCTTTTTCGAAGATATGAATACCTTGTTCAAGCTCAGATTCACTGACGGTTAATGGACAGAAGAATTTCACCACTTCGTCATTCGGGCCGGCAGTTTCGATCACCATGCCATTTTCAAAACAATCGCTGGTGATTAAATCAGCCACATCACCGTCTTTACACTCAATACCTTGCATTAAGCCGCGACCTTTAATCCCGACAAATAAGTTTGAATATTGCTTAAGTGTCTTTTGCAGTGCTTTATTTAACTGCGCGGCGCGATCTTTAATATGAGTCTCAAAATCATCATTGTGCCAATAAGTATCAATCGCTTCGGCGGCGGTGATAAAGGCATGGTTGTTACCACGGAAAGTACCGTTATGCTCACCCGGAGCCCATTGGTCTAACTCTGGCTTCATGAGCATGATCGCCATTGGTAAGCCGTAACCACCGATTGATTTTGATAATGTCACCATGTCGGGCTTAATGCCGGCAGGTTCAAAACTAAAGAAGGTACCAGTACGACCACAACCCGCTTGAATGTCATCGACAATCAGCAATACATCGTTGTCTTTACAAATCTTACTTAAACGCTGTAACCATTCATTTGATGCGGCGTTTAAACCACCTTCGCCTTGCACTACCTCAACGAGCGCGGCAGCGGGTTTATCTAGGCCACCTGAGTTATCGTTGAGCATGGTTTCAAATAATGCTAAACCATCGATATCGGCATAACCTTCGTATGGAATACGTGTCACACCAGAGAGCGGCATTGCTGCGCCACCACGATGATGCTGATTACCGGTTGCGGCTAATGCGCCGTAAGAAACTCCGTGGAAACCATTGGTAAAGGCAACGATATTGGTACGATTTTTTACTTTACGCGCCAATTTCATAGCAGACTCAACCGCATTGGTACCAGTTGGGCCGGTGAACTGAACTTTATATTCCAGTTCGCGCGGCTGTAAAATCTTCTCGGTTAAGCTGGTTAGAAAATGCGCTTTAGCTTCTGAATGCATATCTAAACCGTGGGTTAACCCGTCTTGATCGATGTAATCAAGTAATGCTTTTTTGAGAACGGGATTGTTGTGTCCGTAATTCAATGAACCTGCACCGGCAAGAAAATCTAAGTAGCGATCGCCGTTTTCGGTGTGTAGCCAGCAACCTTTTGCAGATGAAAATACAACGGGGAAATTGTTGGCATAACATTGAACGTTTGATTCGTGCTTTTTAAAGATATTCATGTCTGATCCTGTCTTCCATTTCATTTTTATCAATCTATAGATGTGTTTATGCTTCAGATTGATCTGAGTGAATTTGTTTTTATGTTCGATTTAATAAGACGCTTTGTGTTTATTAAGCAATAAAGTTTATTAAGTAATAAAACTAAAGCGTTTTAGCAGCAAGAGTATTAGCTTGCGAGTGGGATATGGAATAAAAATTCGCTGTCATGTTCTCCATCGAAATGACGCTCTTTATCCAAAAATACCGACACATTGCCAGGCGCGCCATCTTCTCGCTCAATTTTGCGAAATAAGCGCCACGAGCCGAGGTTATCTTTGGTAATGGTGGTCTCGATTGCAGACACATCCACTAAACCATCACGCTCAAGCAAAGCTTTAATCATGCGGTACGCTAATCCACAACCGCGACTGTTGGGTGAAACAGCCACTTGCCAAACAAATAATACCGGTTGTTCGGGTGGGGTATTAGGTTTGAGATAAGCGGAAACGAATCCGGCCAATTCACCATTTTTTTCTGCTAACACGCAGGTTTCTTTAAAATGGGAGGTTTGCAAAAAGTTGCAATACGCCGAGTTAGTATCTAAAGGGGGACACGATTCGATCAGATTGTTGACCTTAGTACCATCGCTTATTTCGGGTTTTCTAAATGTCCACTCGTCCTGAGTGCTGGTCACTTTTTCGGGGTGTGCAACCCACGGTGCCGTAATCATCATTGCCCTATTTTTCTTTTTCTCACACCATAAACATTATGGGTGTGGGTTAGTCATTTCAATCAGTGCTCAATTCATCAATGCCTATGAAAATTGTTTAGTGCACTAATCAATTTCGAGTGAGATCATAACGTGCTGATGAATTAATTCAACCCCTAATTTGTTGGGTTAATATGAATTTAATGGCTATTCAATTGTTTTTATTTGATAAATAAGTGTTGATGTATTTATGTTAAAAGATAAGGTAATGATTAGTGATGTAATTAATTTTAAAGGGCTAAAACAAGGCTTAGCCTTTATGTATCGGGGTGGTAGCACAGTTTTCAGTATGATTTTTAGAGAATCATAAAAAATTGATATGAAAACGGGAAAGTGTGAAGTCACAGCAAAAAAAATAATTGGAGAATTGTTGATTATTCATGAAATAAATGATCGAATCTTTAACACTCTCGGCTATAATTAGCTGATTCGGCGTGGTTTTTTGATTGAAAAATTTAAGGATAAATTGAGTTGATTAAGGGATGTATAAATTATTGGGCTCCGGGACTTTACCAATTTAAAGATTACCAACGAGCGTGGTTAGGCGATGATATTCGCGCCTCATTTTCGGTGATCGCGGTGGCCTTACCGGTTGCTATTGCTTATGCCCAATTAACGGGTGTCAGCGCAATTGTTGGTTTGTATTCGTGTGCCCTCCCGATGATTGTGTATGCCTTTTTTGGTACCTCTCGGCAGTTAATTACTGGGCCCGATGCGGCCACTTGCGCTGTGGTGGCCGCAGTAGTTGCTCCGCTTGCAGGGGGCGATCCTGTGGTGTATTGGCAATTAGTGATCACGATGACCTTAATGACTGGAGGATGGTGTTTATTAGCCAGTTATTTCAAATTAGGTATTTTAGCCGACTTCTTATCCCGTCCGATTTTGCTTGGTTTACTAAACGGGGTGGCGATCACCATCATTGTGGGGCAATTTGCCAAAGTATTAGGGCTTAGTTTTAATAAAGATCAGATGCTTGAGCAATTGATTGAGACGCCTTTAATGCTGACTAATGTGCAATGGCAAACGGTGATGATCAGTGCGGCGACTGCCATTATCTATTTTGTGTGCAAGCGGTTTAAACCAACTTGGCCGGCGGCGATGTTTGCCATTGCTTTGGCCGCGTTGGCAACTTGGGCTGGGCAGTTAAATAATTTTGGTGTCGATATTGTGGGTACTGTTGATGGCGGTTTTCCAGTATTCCAAGCGCCATTATTTAGTCTTGCTGATGGTCAAGAATTGGTGATGCCTGCTTTTAACTTGGCAATGGTGAGCTTTGTGAGCATGATGCTGACCGCGCGTAGTTTTGCGGCTAAAAATGGCTATGAGATTGATGCAGATAAAGAATTTAGAGCGCTAGGCTTTGCGAATATTGCTTCTGCCTTGTCGTCTGGTTTTGCGATTAGTGGCGCTGATTCTCGTACTGCGGTTAATGATGCCAATGGTGGTAAATCGCAATTGGTGTCTATTATTGCCGGGGTCAGTATTGGTTTAATTGCCATTTTTGCCTACCAGCCACTGGAATTCATTCCGATTGCAGCACTCGGTATGGTGTTGATCATTGCTTCATTCTCACTGCTTGATCTTAAAGGGCTGTGGGCGTTAAGACGGCGAGATAAAAGCGCTTTTTACTTAGCTGTGACCACCTTTATTGCGGTATTGGCGATTGGTGTTATTCCGGGTATTACTTTGGCTGTTTTGCTTGGTTTATTCCAATTTGTACGAATTGTGATGCGCCCGAGCGATCAAATCTTAGGCCTGAGTGATCAAGGGCGAGTAAGAACGATCGACAGTGGCAATAAAGCCAAGCCTATCCCTGGGTTGCTGATTTATCGCTTTAACTCACCATTAACCTATTTCAACGCGCCATACTTTAAACGTCAGTTGTTAAAGCATGTTTATTTGACTGATAAGAAAGATCTAAGCTGCGTGATCATTGATTCGGTGGCCTGTTTTACGCACATGGATGTCAGTGTCATGTCGATGATCAGTGACTTGCAAATACAGCTTAAAAAACAAGGGGTTCGTTTGATTTTGGCAGGGCGTAAACGTCAGTTACGATCTTGGTGCGATGTCATGGGGATACCCGTCGGGGATGGCGGTATTATTATTCGTTCCGATATGTATCTTGCCATCAAATTAAGTGCGTGTTACCGAGAGGCGGTTGCGGAAGGTAATATCGTCGAATTGCAAAGAAACGAATATCACAAACAAGAAGCGGATACGAATATTTCGGCCGAAATTTAAAGGCTTTATTTGTTGATTTAAATAGTAAAAATTGAACACGCCTTATTGATGCACTTATTTCATCATTAAGGCGTTTTTTTATTTTTTTGTAAGATCACCAGCAAAATTCCGCCTAAAATCATCAAAGAGGCGACCACAAACGATAAGGTGATCGGCTCGGCAATCAATATCATGCCACCTAGCGCCGCGATCACCGGAACCAGTAATTGTACCACGCCCGCTTGAGTGGCGCTTAATCCTCGCAACGCCACATACCATAATGCATACCCTATGCCGGATGTGACTGCCCCTGATGTTATCGCCAATAATGTCCCATCAAAGCTTAATTGAGGGGGGATAAAGATAAAAACCAATAATAACAATAAGCTGAAAGGCAAGCTGCGGATGAAATTTCCGCTGGTATCGCATAAAGGATCATCGCATTGCTTGCCACGAATGGTATAACCTGCCCATGCAATACCAGCAATCGACATCAACACAAAACCACTTAAAGATGGCGAACTTAAGTTGGGTAAAACTAAGTATAAGAAGCCACAAAAAGCTAACGCAATGCCCAATAATTCTGCCGTTTTTAATTTAGCGCCAGTGAGTGATGAGTATAAAATCATGGTGACTTGTACTGCGCCAAATAAGATCAACGCCCCAACCCCAGTATCGAGCGAGAGATAAGCGATAGAGAAGGTGACCGCATACAGAAATAACATCAAGGCCGATAGCCAACTGCCTTGAGCTTTAGAATGGTTGTTTTTGTCCGAGCTGGTGGCAGCAGAAAAGACGTTTCGACCTTGTAATACCAACCACAACATCATCGCGCCAGAGGTTAAGCGAATAATGGTAAAACTGTATGGATCTAAGTGAGCCACGGTTAATGCCAAACGGCCTAGTACCGAATTAGCCGCAAAGGCGATCAGCGCAATAACGGTGAATAGCACTGTGATGGAGAGGGTTTGAGGCTTGGCCATAATATGCAAACTCTTAAAGCTAGTCTTGTGGTTGAGAGGTAAAGTATCACACTAAATGTTTACATAGGCTTATGGATTGCTGGTTTATTCATTTTTCCATAAGATGCAAAGTGAAATATTCTCATAAAATTGTTATTTCCTAAATCGGATACGTTGGAGAGTTAGCATGAACAAAATTAACTTAGTGAAACAGCTGATCAACGAAGTTAACCGCTTACATCTTCAATTTTTTCGCGATTATTTTGAAGCTGGCAGAATTGAGCCAATGAATCTATTTTGCACGATTAGCAAGGTGCCAGTTAACCACATTTACACTTATCGCTTAACTTTGCATGAAAGCATTAATGATTATTTAATGACGGCGGATATTGATATCAAATATTTTTATCGAGTAAAAACGCGTGAAAGTATTGATGATAAAATCAGTCGATATTCAATGCGCGACGATCAATACCCCGTCAATAATTGGCTTAACGATATTTTTGGTGCACGGGTTATCTTAAGTGCGGATGAAATAGAATCTATCATGGAACAACTTGATGGTTGGCAAGAAGAGCTGAATCTTAAAAATTGGTACTTACGTGATAAAGAAGGTTATCGCGGTCTACATGTTTATTTCAAAAATAAATCTAATTTTTATTTCCCTTGGGAATTACAAATCTGGGATATCAACGATTTACAAAGTAACATTGAAAACCATGAAAAATTCAAACGTTCTTTTATGTGTTAGTTGATAAGAAACTAACACATATTTGTATCTCGTATCCCATTTTGATGGACATTCCATTTCAGATTGAATCTTAATGATCCATTGAATGTTCGTCGCTCATCTCGCCTTTTTTATGCTCACCGTGATGCGACATATTTTTCATGCCTGCCATGACTTTTTTGACCGGAACGGTTAATTCTTCCGTGTCACCATTGGCATAAGTAAGCGTTACACTAATGGTTTTCCCCTCGACTAATGGCTGTTTTACATTCAGCAGCATGATATGAAAACTTCCCGGTTTTAACACTAACTCACCGTTTGATGGCAATGGTATGTTGTTTACCTGGCGCATTTTCATCATGTCGCCATTCATTTCAACCGTATGAAGTTCGACTTTTTCAGCTGCATCACTGGAAGCGGAAACTAAGCTTCGGTCTTTATCTTGATGATTTTCAATGGTCATAAACACGGCGCTATTAACCGCATTTGGCGGCGTGGCTCGGGCATAAGGATTGTCGTATTTTAACCCATCATGAGCCAAGGCTGAGGCACTTAAAAGTAGCGCACTAAGAGAAAGAGTCGCGAGTGAGGCTGCTTTACATTTCATTATGAGTTTTCCTTTTCTAATTGCTCAATAGCAACAATGATCGGTTGTGGGTTGAGGGTATGTGGTACTTTTTTAAGCAAGGTACCATCGGGTTTTAAAAAGTAGAAATAAGAACTGTGATCGATGGTGTATTTTAATGCCGAATCTTTCAGCTCGGTTTTTTGAAATATCACTCCATAGCGATGTGCCAAGCTGGAAATATTGTCGACAGAGCCTGAAAATCCTTCAATGTTTGGGTGAAAGTAATGGGCGTATTTTTGAGCATCGGTGCCAGAGTCGCGCTCAGGGTCGAGAGTAATAAACATGGGGCGGATTTTATCTAACTCCGCTTGAGGCAGTTGTTTTAAAGCCGCAGACAACATGGCCAGTGAGGTTGGGCACACATCTGGACAGCGAGTAAAACCAAAATACACCACTCGGATACGCGGATCTTGCGGGTCAAAAATATTCACCTCTTTGCCGTCATCGGCTTGCAATACAGTGCTGTTTGATAAGGTGGAATTTTTTGCGCTATTTAAGGCTGAATTGCTGAGATATAAATTCGCCCCCACTCCAATCATAAAGGCTAAAATCAATAAAATAATCCAAGACTTCTTCATTTTTCCATCCTAACTGACGTGTAAATTTTTTGTTGGTGGCTATCGGTTAAAGAGCCAATCCAAGTCATTTTAGTGTAGGTGCAAATTGGCAAAACAATACTTCCTTGATAACTGCCATCTTTTTGTTTGAGCACGGGGAATTTCACCACGCCGAGATCCATTTCTAACCCGCGTAGGGTAAGCATTAACTTATCGCTGGTTTGATTCGGCCACTCGACCTTAATATGTGTTTCGTCTAACGGGCGAACAATATCGTTATCTAAGGTGATATTGACATTATTTTGTTGGCATGTAGTGGTGGATAAGGCGCAATAACGCGATAAATCCCACTTAGGTGCGGTCGATGTGAAAGCCGTATTTTGCTTAATAAAGGAATAAAAACTGGGGGCGTAAAAACCAACCACTAAAGCTATTCCAATCAATAAAATCGGAATAAATTTAGAGGCGTTACTTGGCTTACTTGAGGCTGAGTTTGCTGACAATTCCCTGTCCTATCAATATGGTGACTGATAATGATGTTACCATAAGGTATCAAATGGAGCAGTATTTGTTATTGGTTTGTGAGCTAATGGTTCCATAATAAAACGCCCAGATTCAATCGAAACTAGGCGGTGTCTATTTGAGTGTGTCACTTCAGATATTAATCGTGTTGAGCAAACTTCTCCAGCAGCCACACCACTAAGATCCCACCTAACATACATACGATGGACAGTAACAATTGCGAAGGTTGCCCCATGGTATGTTCAAAGGTGGTTGGCAATAAGTTGTGTTGCAGCAGTGGCACTTTTTCGCCATGAGAATTGACCATCCAGCTGACGGTTTCTTTCCACGGCCAAATTTTTGGTAGTGTGCCCACCATTAAGCCCGTTAAGAAAATCAAAGTGGCATCGCGGTGTCGTTTTAATAGCCAAGCCAGTAGGTGTGAAAAGGTTAATAAACCACATACCGCGCCAATCGCAAATAAGCTAATAATGCCAAGGTCGAGAGATTTCACCGCCGCTAAAATGGTTGGATAAATACCCAACAGCAATAGAATAAAGCTGCCTGAAATACCCGGCAAAATCATGGCGCAAATGGCAATACCACCGGCAATAATTAAATTAATCGGATTGGCTTGCATATTTAATGGTTGTAGAACAGTGATGGAGTAGGCGAGAGCCACCCCTAGCGCCAAGAAAATCAAATAGCTGAGTTTTCGGCCTTCTACTTGTTTTAAAATATGCACCACAGAAATTAAAATCAAACCAAAGAAGAATGACCATAACGGAATAGGGTGGGTCACCAAGAGCCAAGAAATCAATTTGGCTAAGGTTAAGATGCTGGTTAAAATGCCACCAAATAGTGCGACTAGAAATCCGGCATTGATGTGCAGCAGAACCGCTTTAAAACCTTCACGCTTCCATAAACCCAATAGGCTAGGGTTAATTTTTTGAATGCTGCCAAGTAAGGTGTCGTAAATGCCAGTAATAAAGGCAATCGTACCGCCTGAAACACCAGGAACAACATCCGCTGCGCCCATCGCAACGCCTTTGAGGTAAGTATAGAAATAGTTCATTGACCAGAATACCGTTAACTGAAAGGCGATGCGGATCATCACCTTGATTTAGATGCGTAGGTTGTCACGCTTTCCGCATAAAGAAAAGTCATTTGATGGTCAATTTTTATGAATGAGGCAAATTGAAGGCAATTGTGGAATTACTGAAACGCCCACCAAAACGCTTGATAGAAAGCATCTTTGGCATTTTTCTCAATCACTAAGCCGTTGGATGACAATAAACGATCAAATGGCCAGGTCATTACTTCTTGAACCGACACTCTGAGTCTGGCTTTGTTTTTAAACTTTCGACGTTGATAAAAAGGCAGCTTGAGTTCGTGATTTACCCCTTGTGCCAAGGTCAGTATCTTTTGCCCAGTCGGTAAGTGAGGTTGGATCGCAATCAGGTTATTACTGACAAATAAGGTGCGGCTGATGGGATCGCAAAAAATCATTTTATTAGGATGATCGTCACTCACAATTGAGGTCTGTAGCAGTTGGCCTTGCCATAGTTTAGGAGTGCGATGGGATAAAACGTCATCAAATTTGAGATCGGTACGCTTTTCAATTAAGGCATGAGTGGCGTAAAAATAGGCTTTAGAATAAGCCAACCACCATTCAGATAAGTATTGATGGTAGCTCGCGGTGGGGGAAATGATGGCTTTAACGGTGCCAAGTTTGGATAACTCTAATTGTTTTTGCGTATTGAGTTCAATCGGAGAGATCACCAACAATTTATCTTGTTCGAGTTTCACCACGATCATACGCTGAATATGCGTTAATCCAAACTTTCGATATGGCATATCCTCATACCATACTCGATCTTTTTGCCATTCAATCAACATCAAACTTGCTTCCTGCAAATTAAAAACCCAATTCAGTGTATAGGATCATAGCTAGTGGAGTCAGCGTGTTTTTACCAATAAGCGAACTTCTATCAAATTTATTAATAACTCTTTTTAAGATCGTTGTTTTTGCTGTGTTAACTGGCTATCTTTTCATCAAAAGAGAGTATGAGAATGTTATGAATAATATTGAAATGTCGCTTTATCAAGCCGCAATTAATCTTATTGAATCACGTTACCCTGCAGGTTGGGGTGGTGCGGCAGCGATTCGAACTGAGTCGGGTAAGATACTGACCAGCATCGCGCCAGATGTTAAAAATGATGGCTTATCACTGTGTATGGAGGTGGGGGCTTATTTAGAAGCGCATAAACTCAATGAACGAGTGACTCATTCACTGTGTCTATGTCGTGAAGATGAAAACAGCAAATTTTTAATATTGACGCCGTGCGGTATTTGCCAAGAACGGCTAGTGCATTGGGGCGGTGATGTACAAGCTGCGATCACCACTGCTGATAATAAACTGGTCTTTAAGTCTATTCGAGAACTGATGCCTCATCATTGGTCTTTGGTGAATGGTGACACACTTTAATTTTGTCGTTTAGCGCAGAGCCTGTATTGTATTTGGATGATAAATAACCAGTAAGGATGCCGGTATCATGTTTTGGTTACTATTTTTTTGCACTGTGCTATGCGTGATTTTTTGTGTTGTACCTTTGTCTCGTCACCCTCACTGGATAGTGCGAGCCATGGACTTTCCTCGGCTACAAATTGCTCTTTTCTTGACTTTTTTAGTGATTGCCGATGTAGTATTTCTCGACTTTAATTTGGGGAGCAGTTGGACTTTACTATTGACATCGATGGTATGTTTAAGTTGGCAACTGTGGTGGATTTTGCCTTATACCCCTTTGTGGAAAAAAGAAGTAAAAACCGCGAGAGATCATCGCCCTGACAGTGAAGTTAGCATCTTAACCGCGAATGTATTAACGCCTAACCGCAATGCTGAGGCGTTAATTGAGTTGGTGAGGGAGCATAAACCGGATGTATTGGTCACATTGGAGTCGGATCAATGGTGGCAAGATCAGCTGGTAGAACTGAGTGATGAGATGGGTTATAGCATTAAGTGTCCATTGGATAACCTTTATGGCATGCATGTTTTTTCACGTTTTCCGCTCGAAGATCCTACGATTTCTTTTTTAATTGAAGAGGATGTTCCCTCTATTCATGCTTTATTAGTATTACCCACGGGCGATAAGATTCGGGTTCATTTCCTGCATCCTGCACCGCCAAGCCCAACTGAAAATGAAGAATCGACAGAGCGAGATGCAGAGTTGGTGATCGTCGGTCGAAGTGTAGCGGAAAGTGATTTACCCATCATAGTCACGGGGGATCTTAACGATGTGGCATGGTCGGCCACTACTCGGCTGTTTAGAAAAATTAGTGGCTTACTCGATCCACGAGTTGGGAGAGGGATGTTTAATACCTTTCATGTCGATTATTTCTTTTTACGTTGGCCGTTGGATCATCTTTTCCATAGTGAGCATTTTACTTTGAAATCGATTCAGCGTTTACCATCTATTGGATCGGATCATTTCTCTTTGCTTACTCGACTTGTCTATAATCCTGCTTATGGCTCAAATCAAGAAGGATTAGAGGCGGATGTTGCGGATAGACAATGGGCACAAGATATCAATCAGCAACAAGAATCGAATAAAAATGATGTGCCAAGTTTCAGAGATTAACAGTTCAATTTAAACGTGTTCATCGGTTAGCAAACTTAGCTCAGCACAGCACTTATTAACTTAAGGGGTGTTGGATAATGACGGCTTACCTTTCTTTAACCACTTGCCCCACGGTAGTATCAGTACTGCGAAGATACTGATCGCATACAACATACTCCAACCTAAACATAGAAATACTACGCTGCATAATAAGGTTGAGAACCCTGCGAGATATTTTGCCCAACCAGTCAATAATCGATAGGCCGATAACATCGCAAGCAAATACAGCAACACAAAGACGCTGTTCGCCAGTTTGACTAAAGTTTCTAAATCGAGATTGGTGAGGTGTCCAAAGGTGATAGATAAAAACAGCACTACCGCTACAGCGTATGTCGCGGTAGTGGGCACGCCACGTTTGGATAAATGGGTTAAGCGACTGCTGGGTTTATAGTCTCGAGCTTGTGACCAAACCAAACGTATCATGCTTTGGGTGTATAAATTAATACTGGCAAAACAAGCGAAATAGCCAATCACCGTGATAACGGCGGCCAGTTTATTGCC
Organism: Vibrio sp. S11_S32; assembly: GCF_014694465.1. Classification (NCBI taxonomy): domain Bacteria; kingdom Pseudomonadati; phylum Pseudomonadota; class Gammaproteobacteria; order Vibrionales; family Vibrionaceae; genus Vibrio; species Vibrio sp. S11_S32. The sequence goes on from NZ_JAAUWS010000051.1 coordinate 11,878, forward strand.
AAGTAACTGTTCGCTTAACCAAGGGATTGAACTGTGGGCGGAAATATTGGGCTCAAAGGCATGAAATTTTAAGATCACTACCGAACATGCCCAGTAAATAAAGCCGGCCACAAAACAACCCAGAATGATCGCGATAGGAAAATCTCGTTGCGGATTTTTAAACTCTTCTCCCATGTGGGTAAAAGCTTCAATCCCAACAAAGCACCAAAACATCACCGCTAATGCAGTACCAATCGGCAGTATGGCTGAAGAATTTAAGCTCGGCATCGAAATATCATCTAAACCAATATGCCCTTGCCAAAAGAACACTCCAACCAGCGCAAAAATACTCAAAGCAATTAAAGTCTGAAAATGGGACGAAGACTTACTGCCCATTAAAGTGATAGTCAAAATAAGCACGATGGTAAGCAATTCGGCTAAATAATGGCCGTTTAAAAAACCGATACCATGGCTAAGAAAGTTAGGTAATAACGCATGCCCAAATCCGCCGGCTAAGGTGATAGCGGCGGGCAAACCGACTGGAAGCACACTTAAAAATAACCAAGCGACACTGCGTTCGGTTTTCGGATTAAAAGCCTGACGGACAAAATAAGCTGTGCCACCGGCATTAGGATAACGTTGTCCTAAAATGGCAAAAGTGAGAGCGATAGGGCAAATGGCAATAAATAGAATTAGCCATGCCCACAGTGACCAAGTGCCTGCTAAGTTGGCGGCAATTGCGGGGATCATAAATAACCCAGTGCCGAGTAAAGTGGTCGATAGCTGACCAATACCACCGAGCAGGGTAATGTCTTGTTTTAATTGTTGGGTCACATTGATCTCATTAGGCTGAAATTTGGGCTAAGCGCTCAAGGGTATTACATTAAATTCAAGCTTGAAAGCAGCATAATGCCTAAGCTGCAAGTAACAATCGATCCGATTGTGGTTAACGCAATAATATTGGCGGCTAAGGTCGCGCTTCCTCCCATCGAGCGTGCCATGACATAACTGGCTGCAGCGGTAGGGGCGGCGCTCATAAAGAAGATAATACCCAACTCTTGATTGTTGAAACCAAAATAATAAGCCGTAATGGTGATAAATAATGGCGCTAAAATCAGTTTGTAACCGGTGGCGATAATGTTCGGAAATCGGTCATGTTTAAGTTCACGAATGTTAAGTGACCCCCCTGTGCATAATAGCGCCAGTGGCAGTGTCATATTGGCAAAATATTGCCCAGCATGGGTGATGATTTCTGGTACAGGAATACTTAATGTATAGACAATGAGAGCCAATAAAATTGAAAGTATCAAAGGGTTTTTCGCCATTGACTTTATCATGCCAAGATACGCCTTAGCGTTTGAATTTTCTCCTTTAGGAGTAAGAGCAATAACCGCGAGAATGTTATATAGCATGGTCAAAGAAGCCACATAAACGGCAGCGATAGCCACACCGGTTTCACCATAAGCGTTGGCGACATAGGCTAAAGCAATAATTGCCGTATTTGCTCGAAACCCACCCTGAACCACGACGCCTTTTTGACTAGGATCTTTAATAAAAAAGCGAACAGTAAAAGCGGTAAACAGAAAAAAGAGTGTATTGCTTATTACGCCAAACATGACTAACGGGATGCTTTCAGTGCCAATTGAGGTTGAGTTGATAATACTTAAAAAAAGCATCGCAGGTAAGGTGACTTTAAACACCAGTTTAGAGGCCACATCAATAAAATTATCATTGATCACCTCAAAACGACGCAATACCACCCCAAGTAGGATCATCAAGCATATTGGGCCGGTAATCGAGGCCGAAAAAGCGAAGTGTTGTATTAGTTCATTCATGCTTGATCCGTAAAATAATTGAAAAACGGTGCTAGATTGGAGAAAAAGACAGATTCCAGTATAAATAATACAAATAAAAAAGATATTATGTTCAAGATAGTATCAGTAAAACGGCAATTAACTTAATTTTAACAAATTCCATTATTATTAATTCTCTCAATATGATATTACTTGTGAAGATATGACAATGCACCCAGTTTAAAAAGACATGAGATCACTTTATGAGCAATAAGATTTACTTTAATACTCCCGGTCGCTTTAGTGTTAAGCGCAGCATGGTGAATGTGACCACACGTTTACATCATACGATTGCTCGTAAACATGCGATTAAAACTGCCAAAAAACTGCTGTTAACTCCAGCGCGATTAAAGGCGAAAAACCCAGATCCACAAAATCTGATCCGAGGCAAAGTCGCGTGCGAAGAAGGACCACTGGCCACTTACTCATTAGGGGAAGGGCCGGTATGGCTGATCACGCATGGTTGGTCGGGCTCGACATCGCAATTTTTTCCTTTAATGGAGCATATTGCCGCGCAAGGGTTTACCGCTTTAGCCTTTGATTACGCAGGGCATGGTGAAAGTGGTGGGCGTTATGGCCATTTACCCGCTTTTGTTAATGCAATGGATGCGATGGCAGATTCTGTTGATAATATTGCCGGTATCGTCGCTCATAGCATGGGCAGCGCCGCGGTTTTAGAATCGAAACATCGCAATTTAAAAGACAAGCCTTTGTTGCTTGTAGCCCCGGTCGTCAATTATCTTGATAACTTAATGCTGATGATCCAACGCTCTGGTTTTTCGATTAAATTATTTAATGAAGTGATTTCAGAAGTGGAAAGCCAATATCAATATCCTTTGCAAAGTATCGATCCACAAAAACGTTTAATCGAGCGTCAAGCACCTACTATGATCGTGCATGACAGCGAGGATAAGTTTGCCAACCATAGTATTAGTGTTGAAATGAGTGAGCAAAGTCAATGGGTCGATTTGATTAGCGTGCAAGGGTATGGACATAACCGAATCATGAAAGCCGACGAAACCATGCAAGCCTTTGAGCGCTTGGTGGAAAAATCGTTATTAAAGTGAGTAAAACTCCGCACTAATAAAAATAAATCTTGAGTACGTATCCAAGCTCAGATAAAAAGAAATGTCCATTTATTAGATTCAAGTATGACAAGTCAATTTATTAAGGAAGTCAAAATGATCAAGGAAAGTACTTACTTTGAAGGTTCAGTAAAATCATTAGGTTTTACTCAAGCCGATGGCGATAGCAGTGTTGGTGTGATGGCGGCTGGTGAATACACCTTTGGCACCGCCGCGCCAGAGAAAATGACGGTAGTAAAAGGTGCGCTAACGGTAAAATTACCAGGCACTGAAGCATGGGTTACTTATGAAGCAGGACAAGCCTTTGATGTCATTGGTGACTCATCGTTTGATTTAAGAGTAGCGACTCCCACCGCTTACTTGTGTGAATATCTATAAACGATAAATTTCAATTTTTTCTCTATAAAAACGAGCGACGAAAGTGGATCACTTTGTGGCTCGTTTTTTTATGCCATACCAATTTCGTTTAATATTTTATCAATTTGAATACGCCGAAAAGGCTCTGATCCATCCTTGGTCGCTTGAGAAAAGGCCATTCATGGCCTTTGACACTTTTCTCTGTACTCAATTTTGAACGATCATTCAATTGATTGAATTAGTATCAGTAAAGATGGAAAGAGAATCGATAAACCTGACACAAAATTGAACCAAGATCACGCTTTCCGGTCTATGATTGCGATTAGTTACATTATTATCATTACTTATTTTATCTAAAGCCGGAGAGCCGATGTCTATTACAACCTTAGATCCAAAAACTGCCTTAATCGTGATTGATTTACAAACAGGAATTTTGGCCCTGCCAACTTGCCACGATACCGATCCTGTGGTGGAAAAATCATGTCAGTTAGTGACGGCTTTTCGTGACAAAAATCTACCGGTCGTTCTTGTTAATGTTGCGGCAGGTGCGCCGGGTCGTACCGATCAAGGCGCTTCACATGGTGAGTTCCCAGCCGACTTTATACAACTGGATGCGCGTTTAAATGTACAAGCAAGCGATCACCTTGTGACTAAAAAAACATGGGGCGGATTTGTTAATACCGACCTTGATCAATATTTAAAAGCGCAAGGCGTTACTCAAGTTGTGATCGTCGGTGTAGCGACCAGCATTGGCGTGGAATCAACTGCTCGTCAAGCATGGGAGCTGGGTTATAACGTGACTTTAGCGACAGATGCAATGACAGATTTAAATCTTGATACCCATAATAATAGCGTGAACTTAATCTTCCCTCGCATGGCTGAAACTGGTTCGACTCAAGATGTTTTAACCCTGATTGAGCAGATCTAAAATCTAAAGTGGGCAGTTAAGTATCTAAGCCGTGTCTCTTGAGATCACTTAGCTATCCGCTGTTTCATTATGTTATCGTTTATGGCTTTATGTTATTATTTTTTGTTGAAGATCATCTGAAGTATTAAGATGTTACTGATTTAAAAGCATGAAGTCATAAAGGATTATTATGAATGCGATGGCGGCGATACGTCCCCTAATACTGCTGTGTGTTAGTTCCTTTTTTTTTAATGGCCAGTCACGGACTGAGTGGCTTGTTATTACCCGCTAAGCATTTCAGAAACCTTTGATCGCGCCTTAAAAACTCAGTTAGTGCCAGTGTTGTCAGGCTTGCTTTGTATTTATGCGGTCGGCTCGATTATTGGTCCATACACCGCCTCTGTCGCGATGCAATATTGGGGTAATGATGCGCTATTTGGAGTGTTCATCTTACTTGAATTGAGCTTGGTTATTTTTATCTTGTATCGAATGTCGGTGCGCCAGGCGCGTCCAGTGGAAGATCAAGAAAGCTTTGTGATGCACAGTCCATCAGCTATTACGGAAGAGTTGGATCCCCGTGTTGAATATCAAGAGCACTCTCAACCCTTTGAGCTCGCGTATGAAGAATTAGTAAGTTTACTCGATAAAGATAATCTTGATGAGAATAGTAATGAAGCGGTGCGTTATTTGCGTTCTGTCTCACTAGAAGAGCCTGATTGGGTGGTAATGCCGATCATTTAAGATCTTAAAATAGTGGTTGAACGATCCTATAGCTGTGTAAAAATCCTAGCATATTTAATATGCTAGGATTTTTTATGGACGTTTCTCAAGCGCTTAATGTCATCAATAAT
>NZ_JAAUWS010000052.1:0-16409 GCF_014694465.1 Vibrio sp. S11_S32
ATCAAAGATGAATGTTAGGTGGTAGTAAGTAGCTGGACTCTATGAGTAGCTAAGGTGTAGGTAAGTAGACTAAAACATTTTACGACTCTAAAAGAGGTGTCTAAGCGTAAAATCGAGTGTAGAAGCCAACAATATGCCAAATTAAACAACTTCTAGCAAATTATTCTTTTGATTTTATGCTGATATGAAAAAAGCCACCCCATAAGGAGGTGGCTTTCTTTTTCTCAACTAAAGTATTGTTTTAGTTGTTATTTCAAATAGTTTTTTCCCTATTTGTGATGGGTTTTCAATTGGTATGTATTTACCTTCACCAAATTGATTATTCATTGATGGTTCACAACACTGTATCCCAATACCATAAATTTCAATTTCATCTTTTCTTATGGTATTGATTAGATCTGAGCAATCCAATGATGGCACTCCGTCAGTGATCACCAATATCACCTTGCGCTTTTCTTTTCTCGGCAATATAGCTGTAGTCGCCATGCTTAATCCTATGTGTAGCGGTGTTGAACCGCCACTAGTAGGTAGGCAAGCGAGTGTCGCTGCACATTGCTTCGGTGTCTCTGCAAAACTCTTTATCATAGCTGCCGCAAAATGTTTTTCACTCTTTACCCCAAAACCAATAACATTGGTTTTAACGAAAGGAAACGCATTTAGAGCCTCAACTAAAGCCTGTGTTGCAGATGCCGCTATTATATTTCGGTTGCGAACACGCATCGAACAAGAATCATCTAGCAAGATAGTGACAGCAGTGTTTTCCATATTTATTTCGGTTTTACTCTTAAAAATACGGAAATCATTTTGTAAAAGCCTAACACCCGCGTTTGGATGAATTCTTTTACCTTTTTTACCTTGTGTCGTTGCCTTCATCATTTTTGAAGCCACGAGTCCATGCAACTTACGTCGTAAAAAAGCTGATTCTTTTTTTGCTGAAGTTAAAATCTCATCTTCAGTCATTTTCCCTTTCGATTTCAATAACAACTCATTCAATCTGAGTGGTTGAATTACTTGGTATTCACTCCTAATAATATTAATGTTATCACTACTCAAAGCTGCATCTTCAACCATAATTTTGACAGATTCGCCAAAGTCATAATCTAAAGTCGCACCTTTCGTAACAAGAGAGCTAATAGCATTTGCAGCCATTCTCTTACCATCAGAATCACCGTCAGAATCTTGTTCCTCTTGTGAATCATCAGAATCACCGTCAGAATCTTGTTCCTCTTGTGAATCATCAGAATCACCGTCAGAATCTTGTTCCTCTTGTGAATCATCAGAATCATTATTAGCTAAAATGTCATACACACTTTCAGCCAATGCGATTGAACCACTGGTCGACTTAATCTGAACAACTTTGTCAATCTCAGCCTTTAAGCTGCTTAACAATGAAGCCCGCACATTAAGTTTCTTTAATGTTGACTCGCAACACTCAAAAGCATTTTTATATACCTTTGAATAACCACCTACCCAAAATGAGTAGAAGTAAATGTAATTAAACATTAATACCTCTACGTCACTCGATGAAGTGTTACTTATCAATGAAGCTCTTAAAGGTGCTAACACGTTGTATGCGCCTTTAAAGTTCATTCTTAGCTGACGCTCAATAAATACGTCTTCAAAAACCTGTCTCAAATCTTTTTTGAGTTGACACGGAAGGACGCTTTTTAACCACTGATTCCTTTTTGTGAAATCTGTATAAAGCAAATGACCCGCCTCATGTAAACCAAAAGCATACGCAGCTTTCTTGGCTGTATCGTCCTTTGGGTCAAATGGTGGAATGTTAACTAATGCCGTGGTGTTTTTGTCACCATATTGGCAGTATGCACCATCAGGTGCATTTGTTATGTGTACTCCTACTTCCTTAGTTAGACCACTAATGAAGTAAGAAAAGCTGTTTTTAATAGACATATAATATTCCTTTAATGTTGTGCGTTGCACATAGAGGAAAGGCTACAGAAGTAGCCTTTTTTGTAGTTAAAACATATTTAATAAGTCTTCAGCTTCATCGGCTTCAGACTCCATATCTATGTTTACTTCATCAGAAGCAGCAGAAGCATCGGGTTCGTCATCACATAGAAAATCAAACTCAAAGCTACTATCTGTTGCTTCTTCAGACGCATCACTTAAACCGAAAGTCGATTCAGGGTGCGCCATCAGCGTCAACGTTTTCATATACTCAACGTTAAATTTTGTTGGTAATTGCCCTTCGCCTTCTGCAAGTTCAAATAACTGAACCACTGCATCTAGCAATGGGGTTACTCGCGCATCAAGCGATTGATTAATCATCAACTTTCGTTGAATGGCTTCAAAGAGGCGCAAGTCCATTCGAGTGAGTTTTAATCGCCCGTGATTAGCTTGTTTCTTTGTTTCGAGTTCAGCTAGTTTTTTTCTAGCTTTACTCGCCATTTCATCCATTAGCACAGAGCCAAGGCTACCCACCTTGTCTTCAATCCCATGCCATGAAAATTGGATCTGTCGTTCAATGTATTCAGGTGTAAAGGCTTGTTTTCTAACAACACGCCCCAATCCTGTTACTTTTGACTCAACCTCGGCTACCCAACCATCTAAGTCAGACATATAGGTACTTAATATTAAATCCCTTGTTTGAATGATTTGATGTTGAACTTCGGTTAATCGGTCGATTAACCAGTTCTTTTTAGAGATAGGTAGTAATACCCCATCCCCGAACTTAACCCCAAACTCATAGCAATAGCTGTAAGCCTGATTAATCAGATTACGCACCATTTTTATGTTTTTTGGATCAAAACAATTTAGAGATCCTAACGTAGCAACCTCTTTCGTGATTTCTTGACTTAGGTTCAGGTCTTCTGCCTTCAATGAACGTTTTGCCGTCCACTGTGTAGCGTTAATATAAATAACGGTATAACCGTTAGGGAGCTGGATGTTATTTGTATTTTGCATAGTTATATTCCTTTTGTTGCGCTAAAGCGCATTGGGGGACCAGATGTGAAGTTGTGTAATGCAACTTCACTTCCCTGGTCGATGTTTAGTTTTTTAATCTAATATCATACTCAATGAAACCCTAGCGATTTCATGTGTAGCTTCGCGTGTGGCTTCATCTAAGGTATTGGCATAAGCCATATCAAGAGCTTGGTATACGTCTTTTCCGTATAGATAAAGCGTCATCCAGCGGTCTAATCCTCTAAGGGAAAGAACCGTACCCTGCGATTCCTCAGCAGCTTGACGAATCAATCGTGCCACTTGAACCATTTCAGCTGACATAGCCTTTAGTTCTGGTAGGCGTTTTTGAAACTCTTTCGAGGCGGATAGTTTGTTTGCAGTCTCAAAATCACTAATGATCTGGTCAACAAATGCAATTTCATGCTCCTCTCGCATGTACTCGACTTCTACTATATAAAATCGGTCCATGAATGCTTCATTTAGCACGTTCGCGCCCACATAATTACCATCACAACCAGAACCGTTCGTGTTTGCTGTAACAACAATACGAAAGTCCTTGTGTGGTAGAATCCACTCCTCAGTTTGAGGAATAAACAAACGCTTGCCGCTAAATAATTCGTTCATTTTGACAAGTTCCGAAGGCATCATCATATCTACTTCATCAAGTAGAAAAATGCCTCCTTCTTTCATGGCTTGATATAGCTTTCCTCCGAAAAACTTCACCTTGCCACTTACAGTCGGTAGAACTGTCCCAAATAAATCTAGGTACTCCGTTGAGGGCGAACCTGTCTCTGCATATACCGGAATGCCTAATCTAGCTGCAATTTGCTCTACTAGAGAAGTCTTCCCTGTCCCTTTTTTCCCTGTTAAAAATAACCCATATTTCGGGGCTGCTTTTAAGTGTCTAACCACATCAGCGGTTAGCTCTCTACGAAAAAAGTAGTTTTCAATAACGGGGGGGACTGCTATGTGACCTAATGCCCCCCAATTATTGGTCTTGATTTGAGCTTTGGCATTAAAGCTCTCGTCGCAATGAACGAATAATTCGTTCATTCTTTTTGCTTCAATGGTTGGCTTAAACTCAGTTGGCTTAAAACCAATTGTATTTTTTACAGCTTCCGCATCCGCTTGAGCTTTTTCACGAACCATTGCTCGTGCAAGTTTTGTTGAAAAGATAGCCATTTGTTGTTCAGTAAACATAGAATATTCCTTAATGTGCGCGGTGCGCGCAAAGTTAACCACCAGCAAAATGCCGGTAGTGATATTGATGATGACAAAAACAGTCACCAGGTTGTTTTTTAGTTGAATTGGCAAACGCCAGATACAACAAATCACCGTTAGCTAGTGCTAATGGCAAACAGGGTATCTAAAAAGATTTAAAACAGTTCATCAAAGATGAATGTTAGGTGGTAGTAAGTAGCTGGACTCTATGAGTAGCTAAGGGTGTAGGTAAGTAGACTAAAACATTTTACGACTCTAAAGAGGTGTCTAAGCGTAAAATCGAGTGTAGAAGTCGATAATATCGCAAATATTGGGGTTGATTGCAATTATGTTTAGTCGTTTTGAGCTATATTAAATACAAAATATCTTAAACTTTGTTCGGACGATTAAATGCTAACTGATAATGGAATCCAGCTTGAGCAGCATTCACTTACTGTTACAGTAGCAAAAATAAATGGCAAACAACTTACATTATCAAAAATCAAATCATTACCCGTTCTCTATGACGACAATATAAAAACCAACACGTTCTCATGGCTTGAACAATATGAACTTGGTAGTTCAAGTGTAATCGGTAAAATCCCCAACGATATTGCACTCACTGAATGTATTAAGCGTGGCTACAAAAGTCCGTTTTTCACTCACACTCATCACTCAGCAGCAGTAGTAATTCACCATCAATTCCAGTTATTCTTAACATTTATTCCAGCCGAAACATCGGATTTTTTGATATTTCACAATAAACAGTGGGAGTTAAATAGTAGCTTTTGCTTCAATTGGGATGATGAAAATGGAACGGGATTGGCTAACGCACGAGAAGAACAACAATTACTCTTTGATAGAGTTGATTTTTTGAAGCGGAAAATTTTAGCTGAAGCCAAATATCTATTTCTCTAATGAAATGCACCTAATGTACGTTAGGTGCATTAGCCACTAAATTGCTTTCTTAATATCTTTCAAATCTGCTTTTCTAACGATTATCACTTCACTAGAGTCTTCACCATACATCAGTAAATCACCATCAATGATCTCGAAAAATTCCATTTCAATCAGTTTCTTTTTGGGTTTTGCCTTGCTACCAACGTCATCATTATTCATTGATTCCATTTCAAAATTAGCATCTTCAACAGATTGATCTACAATTTCACCGTCTTTAATTTTATCTAGCATTTCAGATTTGTTGTTTGCAGATTCACCCTTTCCCTTTACAGGCTCACCCGCACCGGAATCACCACCAGCACTATCAAGTGTGGTGGAGTCTTTTTTTCTAACTTCCGTTAAGCCGACTTCTGCCTCGGGTAAGTCAGTGGGTTTTTGAAGCTCTTTTATGATCTCTCTTAATCCAGCTTCTCCTACTTTCTTATCACGAACCTCTTGAATTATTTTATCCAATTCATCTTGCAGCATTAAGCCTTCTAAACGGCACAGAGACGAAAGAATATTAATGTTTTGTGTTACGCCTTCCTTTGATAGCAATTGTATCTCAGTGTTCGCTTTTGATAGCTTAATCAACCTCGACACATAACTTTTCTTTAAACCGAATACCTTTGCTAAATCAGTTTGTGTTAATTGCTCACCGGCTACCGATGCGTGTTGAATTTGTACAAGAGCATTTGCTTCATCCAATCGTGACATATCGGTACGACCAACATTTTCTACAAACTGTAAATTTAAGAGTTTATTCCTATCATTTTCAGTGGTGATCAATGCTTTGATTTGGTTATAGCCAAGTGACTTGTGTGATAACCAACGCCCTTCGCCATAAACCAGCATGTATCGACCTAAACTTTCAGGGTGCGGTCTAATCAATATGGGTTGTATGTTCCCACCGGTTCGCTCGATGTTTTTAACTAATTTGTTTAGTTCATCTTCGGACCATGACTTTCTTGGTTGTAGCGTATCTGGCTCGATACTTCCCACATCAATCATTTGTATTTCAACCGATGTTGTATTGCTAAATTCAATTGCATTATTCATTAGTTATCCTTAAATTCCGGCTTACCATCTTTTTCAAAAAAACGACTCTTACATGTAGGAAAGCCGCTACATCCATACCAAAACTTTCCAGCGGCTTTAGTTGGGCGTTTAATCAGTGCCGAACCACAATCGGGACAAGAAAACTCCGTGGTTTCCACTGTTGCTTTTTTAGCACTAAAGGCATCAAAATCAGGTTTCCCTCGCTTATCTTGAAGTGAAGCCTTGCAACCAGCTTGGTATCCTTTGCACCCCCAAAAAAAGCCGCTCTTGCCTTTTATGCGATTTAATTCAGAACCACACAACGGGCATTCATGTTTCTTAGCTGCTGGTACACTGCTAAAAGCAAGTCCAGTTGCCTTTAGCTCATTAACCTTGTCATCAACAAAACTTTGTACCTTGAATTGAAACTCTTCTTTGCTTAATTCCCCATTCAGTATTTTATTTAACTCCAATTGCCAAAAAGCCGTTAAGTCTACTTGAGTGGCAAAAGCAGGAAGCGCATCATAGAACTCATTACCTAGCTGAGTACCAACCAATGACTTACCTTTTTTAGTGAGTAATTTCCTTTTGAAATTGACAGCTATTGCGTCAGAACGTGTGGCAGCAGTACCTATACCGCCATTTTCTGTAGAGTCCTTATCTCTCTCAATCAAAACCATCTTTAATTGTGGATCGCTCACATAAACACTTGCGCGTGTTAAATCGTTTAATAGCGTATCCATCGTATAGAGTTTCGGTGGTTGCGTTTGAGAACTGCGAATAATCATATTTTCGACCATTCCTAGCTCCCCAACGCTTAATGTTGAAAGCTGTAGTTCCTGAACTGTTTCGGCTTCATCATCACTATCATCATGTGACTCTCCAGCAAAAAGGGCTTGCCAACCATGATCAACAATATGGGTTTGTGTTGCAGTAAGCCTTAATGACTCAAGCGCAATTTCGATGGATGTTTGTACTCGTTTTTGCTTGTTAAAGAATTGAGCTAAGAAGTTTCTTGCCACCAGCGTATAAATATTAGCTTCTTCTTCTGACAGTGATGGGATTCGACCATTTGCCACATAATCATTAACAACTGGAATGATGCCGTGGTGTGCGCTAACCTTTTTATTGTTAAATGATCTTGATTTAATATTGAAATCCGCATATTCAACGCCATTCTGAAAGTGGGGAAGAATGGCTGTGACAGTTTCAAAAATATGCTTTGCTTCGGGGTGTATATTTTCCGGAAGGTAGCCTGAATCTGTTCTGTTATAGCTCAGCAACGCCTTGTCTTTGAGACTTTGAGTTATAGCGAGAACTTTATCCGGTTCATAATCAAATAACTTCGCACTCATTTTTTGCAATGCAAGCAATGAGAACGTTAATGGTGGGTGCGTGAACTTATCCTCAGTGACAACACCGGTCAGTGGCAAACTCGCACCGGTTAGCCCATCTTTAATCTGGCTCGCTAAGTTAATATCCAGTAATCGCTTACTTTCATCGAACATCAACGGATTTTCATTAATGAAACCATCTGAAATTGTTGTTTTCATCTTGACTTCGCATCCATTGAAATTCACCACTGCATCGACGGGATAGAAATCAACCGGTATGTGTTTTTCGTGTTGACGCTGCCTTGAGATCACCATTCCAAAAATTGCGGTCTGAACTCTGCCGTTGCTTAATACCAACTTTGAGTCAGGATTTTTTTGACGATAAAGCAACGTGCATAGGCGAGACATATTAAGACCGTAATAATAATCAAACACTGACCGGCAATACTCGGAATTTGATAAATAACTAAAGTCTGAATTTGGTTTCAGGTGGTCCGGTGATAATGCTTTTCTCAATGTGCTGGGGTTATCATCTGAAAACCAACCTCGCAACGTCTTACCACGAAATCCAGCATATTCAATCACTTCATCGAAAATTTGTTGACCAGCGGCATCAATATCAGCCATGTTTATAGCTGTATCCGCTTTTTTCAATAGTCGTAGTACAGCATTTAGCTGTGATACCGTCTTTGGATTAGGTTCTATTGGTATAGGTCGACCATAAGACATTACTTGTAATGGTAGATCAGTTAACAGCCAACGCTTGTAATCGACGTTAATCTGTTCAGGCATACTAAAACCGAGTAAATGCCCTATACACCATGTAACGAATACATCCCCTTCCAACTCTATATAGCTTCTTTCTTTTTTTACGATGCCACCTAATGCGTCGGCTATTTTTCGTCCAACGTCTGGCTTTTCTGCAATTATTACTTTCATAATATGCCCTTAAATTATTAACGGTCATATTATGAACTGATTGATGATGATGGAATGGATTTAGGGGGGGGACACATAAGATTTTATACTTTGATATAAGTGTCGCTGGACAATAATTATAAATAGTATGTTACATGTAACGATGTGTAACCTTATGTTTTATATAACTTTATTTAATGTTGCACTTTTGGATACTTTTAACCATCTCAGAAGTAACCTTAATTTGAAATTATTATCATTAAATTCAGACAATTAGCTGTATATTAGTTGCGTTACATTGCTATTGTCCGCACGAGCATTACTCAGAGCCATGTTTTTTCGTATTAACGTAGCATTTTGTGATTGAACTTTAGCGAGCATAGCTTTCAATTCTACCACCTCAGACCGCAACTCTCGATTGCGGTCTTTGTATTTATTAAGTTCTGTTTGTTTGGCATCACGTTGCTGTCGAATACTTTTATTTACACCGCCTTTAATCCGCTCTAATAGGTCAGGGCAATCACGGTGAATCAATGCTCGACTTACGCCTGCTTCTTCGGCAACAGCAGCGACACTCATTTTGCGTTTATTAGAGACGATTTTAGGACGACCCTTTTCGATACGAATAATGGCAAGTCGAACCGCTTTGTGTGTCACCTTTTCTTTCTGGTTAGACATTTATCACCTCGATATCCTTTCTCTCGTTAATCTCTTGCTTCATAGCTTCAACATCAATACCCAATGCCACTAGAACCTTTTCACAGCGTTCCATGCCTTTTTTTACCGCCGCTCTACCAGCTTCACCAATATCATCCAATTGCATCAGTTTCATTTGCTGCACTAGCATTCCCTCCCAATAAGGCAGGTGTCGCTTATCTACAATGCCGCTTTCACAGCTATCAGGCTTACCACACTTACACTCATCATCATTGGTGCACCACCCAATACCTGTTGAGCGAATTGGTATGGAGCTAGAGTATGCCTTTGCCATAGCACTAAGAGAGCCAAAAGATTTAATTAACTCTTTATTCTCACGGACTTCCATGATGTTTTGAGCTATGTCGCCACCAGTGATAGGCATGTCTAGTTCAAACCAATCTTGCTTAATTTCTTCTTCAACCAAATATTTCTCTCGAAGCATTTCTTCAAACAATTCAGCATCCAAAGCATCATTAAAGGCATACAAAGTGGTCATGGTAATTGACCAATGTTTAAAGTGATCTTTTAATGCTCTCAAGTCACCTAATTCAGAGTGAACCGCATAATTAGCAAAGGTACGTCTGAATTGGTGCGCTGATAGGTTCCAATTACTCCCTATCTGTTCACATAAGTTTGGCAACCTAGCGTTAGTCATTGCCACCCCTGACAATAGGTAAATTGCGTTTCCTTTTCCCAGGTTTTTCGATAGGCAGATGTGGTTTGAGATTTCCTCAAGTCGATGTGCTTCCACATGATCGTTGCTTGCTTTCGCTTTTAGTAAATCACACTCAAGTTGATCTTGAAGTGGAGCGCTCAAACGGCCAAGAATATCAATCGCTTCCGTGGCTATCCTTGGCGCAATCCACTCAGCTAACCCTGTATGTGTTTTCTCAGAGATAGTTTCGATGTGGTAGTAAGTGGTGTCGTCTTTCGTTTCAGAGCGATACGCATCACGCTTAATGCCTAATATTTCATGGATACGCATACCCGTTGTGAGTAACAGCCAGAAGATACAGCTATCTCGCAGTAGCAATGTTTCTCTCTTTTTTGACGATTCCAGAATTTCATCAGCTTTATCTAGGTATGATTTAGTAAACTGGCACAGCGGAATTAGCACTTTATTTGGAATAATGGGGGTCTTACCTTTGATAATGGCTTCCCGATACACTTCACCAACATACCCTGCTTGCTCATTAGCGCTTGATTCAGGCCAAGGATGCTCTTTGACAAAATCAAACTCTTTTCAGTGGAAATAAATGTCTTCTAGAACGCGAAACCTCTCTGCTTTGGTGTTTGCCGTCAGTGGTTTAGTCTC
Source organism: Vibrio sp. S11_S32 (assembly GCF_014694465.1). NCBI lineage: Bacteria > Pseudomonadati > Pseudomonadota > Gammaproteobacteria > Vibrionales > Vibrionaceae > Vibrio > Vibrio sp. S11_S32. The sequence continues at coordinate 10,369 of NZ_JAAUWS010000052.1, forward strand.
GCTTTTTCGCTTAGATGTCAGGGTATTTACATGTCTAACGTAAGCATTAGAGGTAAAAGCTGTGAGCCCATGTGTGGCTGTAGTATCTGAGCTTAAAACCCACTGAAAATAACTTTTCAACTTGCCCAATGTTTTCACAAGAGTATTAAGAGCCAACCCCTTTTTGAATTTGCTCCAGATTACCCACTTTGCCATGCGCTTCATTTGAGTATCATCAATCGTAGAAAAAGTAAGGTTTAATGCACTTGCTACAGTTGCTTTCGTGCCTTTACTGACAGGAAACACCCATATATCCTCCTCAAATCGAGATAGCGTTTGGTATTCACCATTGGCCAGTTTAATGTAAGTAACAATACCCGTTATAGAACCGTTAATAGCTTGCTCAAGCGCACTGGTGCTTGGCTTTGGGCATTGCTGAATCGCAAACTCAGCTTGCGTGAGTATTAACTCAATTGAACTCATTGCGTCACCTTCAACATATCAAGATTTTGCCAGTACGGATGTGGATTAGTTCTTGCTCGTTCTTTTTCAGCCTCTATACGCTGTAACTGTCCCAGCTTTGCAAATTCAGGGACAACTTCTTGATCTACGATTCTTAGAACATTTTTTAAATGATGCTTCCAGTCTTTGCGACCAAACTCATCACGGTTGCGAATAATCGCCCAATAAAAACTAAAGAGTTTATACAAATCATCACCTGTAATAACGAAGCTCTTACAGCGGAAACTGTATGAGAGGAATAAAGTTTCATACTGAACAGATAAGCAACCCTGTTTGTACCGTTATTAGAATGCATGTGACTAAAAATAAAGTTCCATACTAATTGCTATTATCGAACCTGAATCGAGCTAAAGGTTAGTATTAAAGTGTCATACTCGTTTTACCCTCTTATTTCCTTGACTACACATTAACCATATATCACAATTAGACTATCATTGTGATATATGGTTGTCTTTGTATGAAGAAGCAAAAGCACACGCCCGTTTCTGCACCTGTTACTTGGTTCGGAAGTAAGAGCCGTCTAGTGAAAAAGATTGTTAGCCACTTTCCAGATCACAACACTTATGTAGATGTATTTGGTGGATCTGGCGCAATGCTGCTAGGTAAGCCTCCAAGTAAAGTTGAGGTGTATAACGACCTCAATAAAAAAATGGTGTGCCTATTCAATGTCCTTTCAGACCAAGCGAAAACCAAAGAGTTGATCAGGCGTTTAGAACTGACGCCCTATTCACGCGATACATTCAAAACCGCATCTGCAACCATAGACCAAGAGCAAGACGATATAGAGTTGGCCAAGCTAATGATGGTGGTGCAGCGTCAGTCACATGGTGGTTTAGCAAAACAATGGTCATATTGTGTTGATGCTCCCGCAGGGGGGTATAGCGCCAGTGTGCGCAAGTTCCATGCGGGTATAGAACGATTGCCAGAAGTGCATAGGCGCATGAGAAAGGTGCAAGTTGAAAACATGCCTTTCCAAGATGTGTTGAACCGCTATGACCGAGAAGAAACGTTGTTCTATCTTGATCCTCCTTATGTCCCTGAAACTCGCGTTAACGGCATATATGAGCATGAAATGACGATTGATGATCATATAGAAATGGTGGTGCATCTGCGGAAGCTTAAAGGTAGGTGTATCTTGTCTGGTTACGCTCACAAGGTCTATCAGCCTCTTGAAGATGAGGGATGGAAACGTATAGATATTGATGTTATCGCCTCAACCAGTAAAAGCCGCGCATCGAGAACAGAGTGTTTATGGTTGTCACCTAATTGTCTGATAAAAAAAGAAATACCAGAGTATCAAGACATTGCTAATGATGAGACATTAACCAATCGACAGAAGGCGGCCAAGCGTGTTCACCGACACCGAACCGACCAATCAAAGGAAGCAATAACCAAGGCGATTAACAGTCTGAAAAGAATGAAAAAACGAGTCACAAAAGTTGAGGTTGCACGTATGACGGGCATTAGTCGAGAGCATATTTCCCGTTATTACTCCGACCTTTTCTGAGGCGACCGCATAGTATGATACTTTAATACTCAGTATGAATCTTTATTAGTTAGTGTGAGACTTTATTACTCTTTCACAGAAACAGCCTAAGAAGTCATTACAGAATGTGCCATCTTTAGGTGCTTTTTCGCCATTCTTAGGGTCTTTACAATGGCCTACAGGGACACTTAGCTCTGCGCATGTTAGCTCTTTAACTCGTATCTCACCCATTAAGCCTAAGTTGCGCTTTGATTGCTCAGGAGCTTGTAGATAGTGGTCAAGCGTTCCTGTCCCTCGATGTTTGGCTTGCTGCGCAGCAATTAACAAACTCTCACCACTTAACTCATAAATACCGTTGATGAACGTCTTGCGAAAACGGCTTACATTAAGTTTCATCGTTCGACCATCTTCATCTCTTAGGTCGTACTCTTTGATGAATTTTTTGATGTTATATCGAAGCAGCCTTTCTGCTAGAGAGGAGACCGTATCTATCTCTGCTCCTATGTGGGTAATTTTAGGCTCATAGACAAATACCAAGTCGGAATCGATAGACTTTCTCACTTGGCTATTACGCTCAATAATAGCCTCAATAAGATAAGCCACATCAAGCTTTATCCCTTGCACCACTTCTAGTTCCTGTGATTTTCGTAAATTGTGCAGTTGCGTGGCGTTGCCTCTTTTTTTGAATACGGTTAAGAGCTTGCGGCAATCTTTAAGTGGGTGGTCGGTCAATGAGTCGGTAGTCATATCGAGAAGCGGAGAGGTGTTGATGCCTGTCTGAATCGCCACAGCTAACAAGCACAGTGTTAACTGATAACCTGTCAGTGGTTCGGTCTTTTGATAAATCGGCTTAATTGCTTGTTTTAGCGCAACCACCACCTGCCTTTTTTCATGGGGAGTCAGTGGTTTCTCGCCCTTTGCACGTTTACTTGAATTTGGAAATGGGCTCTTAGGAAAGAAATCACTGTTTAGGTTTATGTCATCAATGACTGACCAATAGCCCTTGTCCCTCATGTGTATCAGCATTGACTTGAGGTGAGTGTAGTAACCTTTTTGAGTGTTATACCCTAACTCACAACCTCTAAGGTGCAGTAAATATTGCTCGATCAACTCTGGCGTAATGTCATCTTGTGTTAAGTCCTCACCCGCTGAATACCTAAATAATGTAAGGTATTCAGCGAAATGGAAAAAACCATTTTTAAAATAACTTTTTTGAGTTTCCTCGCTAAGAGCATCGGTATTTTTCAGCAGAGCTTTTGCGGTGTAGTACACTCGATTTGTAATGTCGTCATAACCTTTGCCATAGAAACGAGTAAAATTGACGTTAGAACCATTGCCACCTTTTGAACCGATATTCGGGTAATTCACTACAGGGTTGATTGGTCGGACTATTTCACGATTTTTAGCAGTGTCAGTTGTTGACTCTACTGCCGATGTTTTCTTTAGCTTGTCTTTGTTAATAGACAGTTTTTTTCTTTGTCTCGCCATACTTCACCTACACAATCGCATCAATCTGTTGTTGATACTCAATCGACAAGTCATCGACCAAATCATTAACCAAATGTAAATATTTCATCGTGGTTGTGATACTTGAATGTCCAAGCCGAGCTTGTAGGTACATCAACGGTTCAAATTTACTGCTTTTATGCTCTAACATTCCTTTCAGCATGTGCGTTGCATAAGTATGCCTTAACATATGCGGTGATACGTGAAAGGGTAATTTAAGCGACTTGAGAGCCTTACCAAAAGCAGAACCTTGAGAAGCCCACCCTTGACCATCAGGCGTTAAAAACAAGCAATTTGACTCCACTTCCGACTCTTGTTGCTTCTGAAAACGAGCCTCATTGACATAACGCCACAAGTCCTCCATCAATCGTGTCGGGATGTGTATTTTGCGCTCTTTCTCACCTTTGGTTCGTGAAATATTGACCTCATAGTAAGCTCTGTTTCCAGTAGGCTTTCTTATTATATTCAAGGGAAACAGCAACAGTTCTTTTCGTCTAATTCCTGTCTGTAGACATAAGCGAACCATCAGCTTTAAGGTTGGATTTTCAATCGCAGATAAAAGATCTCGCACTTCAATTACCGATAAAAATTGAGCTTTTTTCTCAAAGGTTTTCATCATCAAATCAGAGCTGTATTTCTTACCACCATTTCTTTCTGTATGAGCTAAAAACTGCTGGCCTTTATTCACTGAAACGGATTCTAGAGAGTAAGGTAATGACTTAAACCACTTACCGACGCCATAAGAATAGAAACGCACTATCGTTCTTAAATGCTGATTGGTTGAATTTACCGACATGCCAAACTCACCAACACAAAGGTCACGATAAGCACTGACTAACATTTCATCTTCACTGCTTTCTGAAATGTCTCGCCAATCCAAACTGTTCTGCTCACAGAATGTCAGGAATTGAGCTAGGTGATTACCATACGTCCACCAAGTGTTCTCACTATTCACTCGACCTCGTTTTAAGCACTCATATACCAAGAACTGCAACGCCTCTACACAAAGCATTCCTGATTCAATCCCTAGATCTGAATTATCAGTCTCCCAAGTTAGCAAAGGGAAGTTAGGGTATTTGACGCTTTCTATCTCAAAGTCAGATGTGGATTTGATGCAGAGCATAACAACCTCGCTGGACTGTGCATGCATACAGTATAAAGGGTGATTCTATGCTTCTCTATGAGAATTGGAATTTTTTATGCGTACCGTGATATGTAACACGTTACTGGACAAAAGCACGTTAGAGTATGGATACTAACGTGCCAAAATTGGATTAGAAAAAGTATCTTGAAGCCTTAAATGCTTGTTAGGTTTATATTTCATTGCTATTGATTAATCAAGACAGAGCCCCCATATGGTATAAGGATAAGAACACGCCTTACCACTCAGAGCATACATTCACTAACTGAGACAACTGGAGCGTGAAAATAAATATTCCAGATTTCTCAAGGAATGATCTAATGATTGCTTATCTTATTCTCGTTCACCGCTATCCAGATCAATTTAAACGGTTGTTTCATGCCATATACCATCCAAATAATCACTACGTTATCCATGTTGACAAAACTTCTGGCAAAGAAATTTTAGATGAAATATCTTTGTTTATAGGTGATTACAAAAATGCAGAAATTCTTGAATCAGAAGATGCGCTATGGGGTGGGTATAGCCTAGTTAATATTGAACTTCGTGGTATGGCTAAGTTATTAAATATGAATAAAAGCTGGACTCATTTTATAAACCTAAGTGGACAAGATTTTCCATTGAAAACTCAGCCATATATTCATGACTTTTTGTCAAATAATCCAGACAAGGAATTCATTCGAGCACTAGACCAAAATGAAGCTAGGCCCGAAACGATGAATCGCATAGAAAATATGTGTTTTGAATATAAAGGACATATTTACCGACCTAAAATAGCCAGAAAATTCATGTCAGGAATAACACCGTTTATAGGCACTCAATGGATGATTGTGTCGCGACAGTTCTGTGATTTTGTCTGTAATACGGATGCATCTCAGCCCTATAAAGAATTTTATAAAAATACTTTTATTGCTGATGAGGGATTTTTCCAAACGGTTATGATGAATAACGATTGTCATGGTGAAATAGTTCAAGATGATTTGCGTTTTATCGATTGGGTACCAGATGGAGACATAAAGCTAAGGCCAAGGACATTTACAATGGCCGATATTTCCAACTTAATATCGAGCCCTAATCTTTTCGCTCGAAAATTTGATCTGTTAGAGGATGCTAAAGTGGTGGATAGAATTGAACACCACCTCGGTGCAACTATCTAGTCTTTAATTAACCACCCTGTATTTACGGGGTGGCTCAAAGAAACCTAACGCTTATTAGACCACAAATTGTCGTCTTTCATCTTTCGGTAATGCCATCGTTTTCATATTAACTCAACTTATAATGTAAGCGCCCCATAAACCCCACATGTTCATTTATTTTTGCGAATCATAAGATCAGATCTCAAACTATTAGGAGATTTGAATATGGCACAACGACACACTAATCAAGAATGGCAATCTCTGCTCGAGC